>CAZQYK010000024.1:0-11570 GCA_964597285.1 uncultured Spirochaetales bacterium | reverse complement strand
GAGCGCCGCCGGCGGGCTCGACGACTTCGCGCTCTCGGTCGACGCCGAGCTGCCGGTGCACGCCGCGCGCGCGGCTGCCGCGCGGCTGCGCGCGCGCGGCGCTGCCGACGTGCCGGTCGTGCTGCACCACCGCCGCGCACCGGAGGCCGGCTCCGACACCGACCTGCTCGACGCCGCGATCGACCTCGGCGCGCCGCTGTGCGACGGGATCGGCGACGCGCTGCGCCTGTCGGGCTTCGACGACCCGGGCCGCGCCGTCGACCTCGCCTACCGCATCCTCCAGGGCGCGCGGCTGCGCACGACGCGCACCGAGTTCATCTCCTGTCCGTCGTGCGGGCGGACGCTCTTCGACCTCGAGGAGACGACCGCGCGCATCAAGGCGCGCACGGGGCACCTGGTCGGGGTCAAGATCGCGGTGATGGGCTGCATCGTGAACGGCCCCGGCGAGATGGCCGACGCCGACTTCGGCTACGTCGGCTCCGGGCCCGGCACGGTGAACCTCTTCGTCGGCCACGAGTGCGTCGAGCGTCACGTGCCGAGCGCCGAGGCCACCGAGCGCCTGGTCGCGCTGATCCGACGCCACGGGCGCTGGGTCGAGCCGCGCGGCGCGGCCGAGGACCGCGGCTAGGGGCGATGCCATCGAGGCACTACGACGGCGGAGGCCACTGATCGGACTCCGCTCGGCTGCGCCTCGCTCCGCGCGCGGCTCCGCCGCGCTTGACCTAGCGCTGCGGCTTCGGCGGCGACGCGACGTCGCGCGGCGCCTCGTCGGCGTCCCAGGTGGCCTCGAGGCGCTCGAACGCGGCGAGCGAGCGCGAGTCGGCGAGGAACGCGTGCTCGCGGCCGAGCACGGTCGCGAGCAGCAGGATCGCGACGCTCGTGACGATCGCGCCCTCGGCGACGCCGATCGCCGCGCCGCCGGCGCGGTCGGCCCAGCCGAGGCCCACCGCGCGCGCGCCGCGGCGCGCGAGCGCGCCGAGCGCCGCGACGAGCACGATCGCGCCGACCGCGAGCGCCGCGCCTCCGACCCACGGCGCGACCGCGGGCCCGATCTGGCCCTCGCTCCACTCGGCGAGCCACGGGGCGAAGCTCGGGTTCCAGACGCGGACGGCGATCGCCGCGGCCGCGAGGCCGCCGATCGAGAAGGCCTCGCGCACGAGACCGCGCAGCAGGCCGCGCAGGCCGGCGAAGCCGAGGATCCCCAGCGCGAAGAGGTCGATCGGCTCGAGGCCCATGCCGGCGATTCTATCCGTTCCGCGCGGCCGCCACTCGCCTACCCTGCCGGCCGTGCACTGCGACGTCGCCGTGATCGGCGCCGGACACAACGGCCTCGCCGCCGCCGCCTATCTCGCGCGCGCCGGACGACGCGTCGTGGTATTCGAGCGCCGGGGGGTCGTCGGCGGCGCCTGCGTCACCGAGGAGCTGTGGCCCGGCCACCGCGTGTCGCGCGCGGCCTACGTCGCGGGCCTGCTGCGCCCGGCGCTGCTGCGCGAGCTCGCGCTCGAGCGCCACGGCCTGCGGCTGCTGCCGCGCCGGCCGGCGTCGTTCACGCCGCTGCCCGACGGTCGCGGCCTGCTGCTCGGCGGCGGCGCCGACGCCGACCGCGCGTCGATCGCCGCGTTCTCGCCGCGCGATGCCGAGCGCTATGCGCACTACGAGGCCTTCCTCGACCGCGTCGCGCGCTGGCTCGAGCCGCTGCTCGACGCGCCGCCGCCCGACCCGGCGCGGCTGCGCACGGCCGACCTGCGGCGGCTGGCGCGCCTCGGCGCCGGCGCGTGGCGGCTGCGGCGCGACCTCCCGCGCGCGCTGGCGCTGCTGCTCGGCCCGGCGCGGCCCGAGATCGAGCGCTGGTTCGAGAGCGAGCCGCTGCGCGCGACGCTCGCGACCGACGCGGTGATCGGCGCGTGGGCGCCGCCTTCGGCGCCCGGCACCGGCTACGTGCTCTTCCACCACGTGATGGGCGAGACCGGCGGCGCGCGCGGCGTCTGGGCCTACGTCGAGGGCGGCATGGGGCGCCTGTCCGAAGCGCTGGCCGCGGCGGCGCGCGAGGCCGGCGCCGAGATCCGGCTCGAGTCGCCGGTGGCGCGCATCGACGTCGCCGGCGGCCGAGCGCGCGGCGTGACGCTCGAGGACGGCCGCAGCGTCGACGCGGATCGGGTCGTCTCCGGCGCCGACCCGCGGCGCACCTTCCTCGACTGGGTCGGCGCCGAGCACCTGCCCGACGACTTCGTCCGCGAGCTGCGCGCGCTCGACTTCCGCAGCGGCAGCGTGAAGATCAACCTCGCGCTCGAGCAGCTGCCGGCCTTCGGCGGGCGCGACGCGTCGCGCCCGGGCCCGGAGCACCGCGGCACGATCCACGTCGGCGCCGCCGACCTCGACGCGCTCGAGCGGGCGTTCGAGCAGGCGCGCGCCGGCGAAGCGCCGGAGCGGCCGATCGTCGAGCTGACGCTGCCGTCGGCGGTCGACCCGGGCCTCGCGCCGCCGGGCCGGCACGTCGCGTCGATGTTCGTGCAGTGGTGGCCCTGCGACGCGCCGCCCGAGCGCTGGCCGGCGCTGCGCGAGCGCGTCTTCGAGCGCGCCGTCGCGATGGTCGAGGAGGTGGCGCCGGGCTTCGCCGCGAGCATCGCCGAGCGCGAGGTGCTGGCCCCTCCCGACCTCGAGCGCGTCTTCGGGCTGACCGGCGGGAACCTCTTCCACGGCGCGATGACGCCCGACCGCCTGCTGCTGCTCCGCCCGCTGCCCGGCTGGGCGCGGCACGCGACGCCGATTCGCGGCCTGTGGCTGTGCGGCGCGGGCACGCATCCCGGCGGCGGCGTGATGGGCGCCTGCGGCCGCAACGCCGCGCGCGAGATGCTGCGCGCGCGGGCCCTCTAGCTGGCTCGTTCGACTTCGCTCGCCTGAGGCTAGTCGGCCGACTCTCGAGTCGGCCGACTAGGCGCGCGTGCGCGCGACCATCCGCAGGTACATCCGCGCGTCCTCGCGCGAGCGGTCGCGCGCGAGCACCGCCCGCCACTCGGCGATCGCCTCGTCGTGGCGGCCGAGCGTGTAGAGCGTCACGCCGGTCTGCACCGCCGCATCGAGGAAGTCGGGGTTGCCGCGCCGCACGCGCGCGAACTCGGCGAGCGCGCGGTCGGGCAGGCCGGCCTCGCGCAGCGTGACGCCGAGCCGGTAGCGGATGTCGTGAAAGGTCGGACAGCGGTCGAGCGCCTTGCGATAGGTCTCGATCGCGTCGGGCAGCGCGCCGGCCGCGCGGTAGGCGTCGGCGAGTCCGGCCTCGAGGTTCGCGAGCTTGCCGCGCGTCGTCGCGTCGAGCGCGCCGGCCGTCGGCAGCGCGAGCCGCGCGACCTGCTCGGCCAGCACGCGCGAGCGCTCGAACTCGCCGAGGCGCTCGTAGATGCTCGCCAGCGCGACCATCGCCTCGCTGTAGGCGGGGTTCTGGCGCAGCGCCTCGCGCAGGCTCTCGGCGGCAGCGCCGAGGTCGCCGGCGTGCTCGAGCAGCGTGCCGACCATGTAGTGCACGTCGGCGAAGTCGCCGCGGAAGACCAGGAACTCGCGCAGCGCCTCGAGCGCGCCGTCCCAGTCGCCGCGCTCGTAGCGCCGCTTCCCGAGCTCGTAGCAGCGGCGTTCGGCGGCGCTCAGTCCCCGGACCGCCGGCGGCGGCAGCCGGACCGGGAGCGACTCGCTCTCGCCGCGTCTCACGGCAGGTTCGTCGCCAGCTGCTGGCGCGCGCGGTGCGCGAACTCGCTGTTCGCGTACTGCGCGACCAGGGTGCGGAAGATGCGGTCGGCCTCGTCCTGGCGCTGCAGCGCCGCATAGCACTCGCCGAGGCGGTACAGCACGCGCGCGTCGAGGCCGAGGCCCGGGTACTCGTTCAGCAGCGCGCGGTAGCGCTCCGAGGCCGCCTCGTACTCGCCGCGCTCGAAGTAGAAGTCGGCGATTCCCTCGACGTTCTCGGCCAGCGTCGTCTGGAGCTCGCGCCACAGCTTCTCGGCGCGCTCGGTGTACTCCGAGTGCGGATGCTGGAGCAGCAGCCGGTCGAGGAAGACGATCGCGTCGCGCGTCGCGCTCTGGTCGCGCTGGGCCTCGAGCACGCGGCGCTCGTGGCACAGCGCCGCCCGCCAGAGCGTGTACGGCACCTTCTCGTGCTGCGGGTGCAGGTCGGCGAAGTCGCGGTAGTACGACAGCGCCTCCTCGAACTTGTTGCTCTCGAAGTAGGCGTCGGCGATCTGGAGCTCGGAGCGGATCGCGTAGTCGCTGTAGGGGTAGTTGTCGACGATCGCCTGGAAGGTCTCGATCGCCTCCTCGTAGTCGACGTAGGTGTAGACGCCGAGGATCGAGAGGCCCTCGAGCTTCTCGTGGGCCTCCGCCCAGAGCTCCTCGGCCGGCGGAACCTCTTCGAACAGCGCGTCGTCGCTCTGGCAGGACAGGCAGAGACCGAGCGCAGTGGCCGCGACGGCGATTCGGACGGTGCGCAAGCGACCCCCGGGGCTTCCGCAACCTATCGGCCCGGCCGGCGAGCGTCAATCGACCGCTGCGTCGGGCGGCGATCTGCTAGATTCCGCGCCCCTCGGCGGAGGATCCCAGCGATGAATCGCGATTCGGTTGCAAAGCTTCGACTCGACCGCAGGCTGCTCGGCCGCCGCGGCTGGCTCACGTCGGAGGAGCGCGCGCGGGCGCTCGAGGAGCTGCCCGACGCGGCGGCGAAGGGCGTCACGATCGGCGACGCGGCCGACGAGCGTTCCGGGTCGGCCGGGTCCGCGGAAAAGACCCCGCCGGCCGAGTGACGCGGGGCGGTCCAGGGGGTCGCCGTGATCAAGTCGAAGGTCGGCGAGAACCTCGACGCCTGGATCCACCGTCTCTTCCCCTTCCTGTTCTGGACGCGCCTCGACCCGAACGCGCTCACCGTCACCGGCGCCTTGGTCTCGACCGGCGCAGCGGCCGCGTTCGCGGCCGGCGCGCTGCCGGCCGGCGGGGCGCTGATCCTCGCCGGCGGCTTCTTCGACCTCGTCGACGGCGTCGTCGCGCGCCACCGCGGCGCGGCGACCCGCTTCGGCGCATTCCTCGACTCGACGCTCGACCGCTGGGTCGACGTCGTGCTGCTCGTCGGCATCAGCGTCCACTACGCGCGGCGCGGCGAGCCCGAGCACGTGGCGCTCGCCGGTCTGACCGCGGCCACGGTCGTGCTGGTGTCGTACTCGAAGGCACGCGCCGAGCTCGTCGTCGGGCGCTTCGAGGTCGGGCTGCTCGAGCGCGGCGAGCGACTCGGCCTGCTCGCCGCCGGCGCGATCCTCGGCTTCCTGACGCTCGCGCTGTGGATCGTCTGGATCGGCAGCGCGATCACCGTCGGCCAGCGCTTCGCACTGGCACACCGCGAGATGCAGCGCCTCGACGCGGCCGACCGCGTCGCGGCCCGCGAGGAGGGAAGCGCATGACGAACGAGGAGCCGAAGCGCGACGGCGAGTCGGCCGAGGAGCCGAAGCGCAGCGGCGAGACGAACGAGGAGCCGAAGCGCAGCGGCGAGTTCACCGTGCACGAGCCGAAGCGCGAGCCCGGCGACCTGCCGAAGATGGACTTCACGACCTTCGCGCTCTCGCTCGCGACCTCGGCGATGGTCTACATGGGCCTCGCGCCGGCGCCCGGGGGCGAGGCGCCGCCCGAGCCGAACCTCGCGCTCGCGCGGCAGACGATCGACGCGCTCGAGATGCTGCAGGAGAAGACAGCCGGCAACCTCGACGAGGCGGAGACCCAGCTGCTCCAGAGCATCCTCTACGAGCTGCGCATGGGCTTCGTGAAGGCGAAGGGCCAGTCGCGCGCTTGAGCCCGACCGTCGCGCTCGCCGCGCCCGCGAAGGTGAACCTCGGGCTGCGCATCGTGGGCCGCCGCGACGACGGCTACCACGAGCTCGAGAGCCTGTTTGCGCCGCTCGACCTCGCCGACGCGGTCGCGCTGCGCGTCGAGCCGGCCGCGCGCGCGGAGGTGACGCTCGCGCTCGACGGCCCGGGCGAAGGCGCGCCGGCCGACGACACGAACCTCGCCGCGCGCGCCGCGCGCGCGTTCCTCGAGCGCGCGCGCGTCGCGGCGCGCGTCGAGATCGGGCTGACCAAGCGCACGCCGGTCGCGGCCGGCCTCGGCGGCGGGTCGAGCGACGCGGCGGCGGTGCTGCGCGGCCTCGCCGGAGCGCTGCCCGACGCGCTCGACGCCGCGGCGCTCGCCGACGCCGCGCTCTCGCTCGGCGCCGACGTGCCGTGGTTCCTCGACCCGCGCCCGGCCTGGGTCGGGGGGATCGGCGAGCGACGCGAGCCGGCGCCCGGCCTGCCGCAGCTCGCGCTGCTGCTCGCGAACCCGGGCCAGCCGCTCGCGAGCGCCGAGGTCTACCGCGCCTACGACGCGCTCGAGAGCGGGCCCGCACCGCCGGCCGCGCGCCCGGCCGACCTCGCCCGGCTCGCGGCCGACCGCGGCGCGCTCGCGGCGCTGCTGCACAACGACCTCGAGCCGGCCGCGCGGCGCCTGTGCCCGGCGCTGGGCCGGCTGCGGCGCAGCCTCGAGGAGGCCGGCGCCCTCGCGGTCGGGATGTCCGGCAGCGGCGCGACGCTGTTCGGCGTGTTCCCCGACGCGGCCGCCGCCGAGGCGGCCGGGCGGCGCCTCGAGCTGCCCCGACCCGGCTGGGTGCGGGTCGCAAGCACCCGGAATCGGGGATAACCTCGGCCGTCCCGGGGAGCCGAGCCCCGAGAGTGCACCCGATGCGGGGCCCTGTCGGGACGTCGCCGAAGCCGGGATGTCGCCGAGCTGGGGCGTCGCCAAACTGGTAAGGCAGCGGCCTTTGGAGCCGCCATTTGCAGGTTCGAGTCCTGCCGCCCCAACCCCGGTCTCCGACCCGATCGTCAGGACGAACGAGCCGCCCCACCTTCCGCCGGTCCACCGCTTCGCCGAGGCCCCGCCGATGAACCACCTGAAGCTCTTCACCGGGAACGCGAACCCCGCGCTCGCGGAGGCCGTCGCGCGCGCCCTCGACATCGACACCGGCAAGGCGCTCGTCGGCACCTTCAGCGACGGCGAGGTCAACGTCGAGATCCAGGAGAACGTGCGCGGCTCCGACTGCTTCGTGCTCCAGCCGACCTGCGCGCCGGCCAACACGCACCTGATGGAGCTGCTGATCATGATCGACGCGCTGCGCCGCTCGTCGGCGCGGCGCATCACCGCGGTGATCCCCTACTACGGATACGCGCGCCAGGACCGCAAGGTGCGCCCGCGGCTGCCGATCTCGGCGAAGCTCGTCGCCGACCTGATCTCGACGGCCGGCACCGACCGGCTTCTGTGCATCGACCTGCACGCCGGGCAGATCCAGGGCTTCTTCAACATCCCGGTCGACAACCTCTTCGCGACGCCGGTGCTGCTCGACGCGATCCGCAGCCAGTACGGCGAGCAGCCGCTGACGATCATCTCGCCCGACGCCGGAGGCGTCGAGCGGGCGCGCGCGTACGCGAAGCGACTGAGCGCGACGCTCGCGATCGTCGACAAGCGCCGCGAGGCGGCGAACGTCTCCGAGGTGATGAACATCATCGGCGACGTCGAGGGCCGCACCTGCGTGATCGTCGACGACATCGTCGACACCGCCGGCACGCTGACCGAGGCCGCCGGCGCGCTGGTCGAGGCCGGGGCGGCCCGCGTCTCGGCGGCGATCACCCACCCGGTGCTCTCGGGCCAGGCGATCAAGCGCATCGCCGACTCGCGCCTGTCCGAGCTCGTGATCACCGACACCGTGCCGCTGCGTCCCGAGGCGAAGGACTGCGAGAAGCTGCGCGTCGTCAGCGTCGCGCGCCTGCTCGCCGAGGCGATCCGGCGCATCAACAACGAGGAGAGCGTCAGCTCGCTCTTCGTCTGAGGGGAGATCCGACCGTGTCCGAGAACCAGCTCGCCGTGGAGACGCGCGAGGGGAGAGGCAAGAGCTACACGCGCAAGCTGCGCTCCGCGGGGCGCATCCCCGCGGTCTGCTACGGCTCGAGTCTCGAGTCGACGCCGCTCGTGCTCGACCCGACCGCGCTCGACAAGCTGCTGCGCAAGAGCTCGGCGGGAATGAACACGCTGATCGACCTCCAGGGCGGCGGGCTCGACGGCCGCGTCGTGCTCGTCAAGGACCTGCAGCGCGACCCGGTGAGCGGCCGCATGCTGCACGCCGACTTCTACGCGGTCGACGCCGACCGCGCGATCGAGGTGTCGGTGCCGGTGCACGTCGTCGGGACGCCGGTCGGCGTCTCGCTCGGCGGCGGCATCCTCGACTTCCCGCTGCGCGAGGTCGAGGTGCTGTGTCTGCCGGGCGCGATTCCGCAGGAGCTGCCGGTCGACGTCGGCGCGCTCGAGCTCGGCGACTCGATCCACGTGCGCGACCTGGCGCTGCCCGGGGGCGTCGAGCTCGTGTCCGACCCCGACCTGACGGTCGTGTCGGTCGTCGCGCCGGCGAAGGCCGAGGAGGAGGCGGCGCCGGCCGAGGAGGCCGCCGTGGGCGAGGGCGCGGAGGCGCCGGCCGAGGGCGAGGCTCCGGCCGACGCGGAGAAGGGCTCCGACGACGACTAGCCGGCTCCTGGTCGGCCTCGGCAACCCCGGGCCGGACTACGCGGAGACGCGCCACAACGTCGGCGTGCGCGTGCTCGAGCGCCTCGGCGAGCGCCACCACATCGCGCTCACCGAGCGGCGCTTCGCGGGCCGCTTCGGTCGCGGCGCGCTCGCGCCGGATCCGGAGCGGCCCGTCGCGCCGGCCTGCGAGGTCGCGCTGCTCGCGCCCGAGACCTTCATGAACCGCTCCGGTGCGGCCACCGCGGCGGCCTGCGCCGGCCTCGGCCTCGACGACCCCGCGCGCGATCTGCTCGTCGTGCTCGACGACGTCGACCTGCCCTTCGGCCGGCTGCGGCTGCGGCCGGCGGGCGGGGCCGGCGGCCATCGCGGGCTCGCGGACGTGATCGAGCGGCTCGCGACGCGCGACTTCCCGCGCCTGCGGGTCGGTGTGGGGAGACCACCGGAGGGTGGAGACACCGCCGACCACGTGCTCGAGGCCTTCTCCAGCGCCGAGCGCGCGCGGCTGCCGGCGCTGCTCGATCGCGCCGCGCTCGCGCTCGAGCGCGCGCTGCGCGTCGGCGTCGCCGCGGCGATGAACGAGTTCAACCGCGATCCGGACGTCGCGGAGCCCGAGCACGGCTGAATCGCCGCCCGGGAGCGGTTAATCTGCGCCGACCATGACCACCCCTCCGCGCCGCTTCGTCAACCTGCTCCAGGAGTTCTCGATCCCGCTGCTCTCGGGCGTCGCGGTCGCGATGCTCGCCGCGAACCTGGCGCCCGACTGGTACCACCACGCGGTGCACTGGAAGCCCTTCGGCGACGCGACGCTGCTCGGCCACGACCTGACGCTGCACTTCCTGGTGAACGACATCTTCATGGTGTTCTTCTTCGGCATCGCCGCGAAGGAGATCACCGAGGCGTGTCTGCCCGGCGGCGACCTGAACCCGCCGGCAAAGGCGATGAACCCGCTGATCGCGACGATCGGCGGCGTCGTCGGCCCGGTGGGCGTGTTCTTCGCCGGCCTCGCGCTCTTCTACGCGGTCGGCATCTACGAGACCGGCGTCGACGACTACGGCGCGCTGATGCGCGGGTGGGGCGTGCCGACCGCCACCGACATCGCACTGGCGTGGCTCGTCGCGCGCGCGGTGTTCGGCGCCGGGCACCCGGCGGTGAACTTCCTGCTGCTGCTCGCGGTGGCCGACGACGCCATCGGCCTCGTGATCATCGCGGTGTTCTACGGCGATCCGGCCCACCCCACCGCTCCCGAGTGGCTCGGCCTCGTGTTGCTCGGCATGGCCGCGGTGTTCGCGATGCGTCGGCTCGGCGTGAAGAGCTGGATCCCGTACATCGTCGTCGGCGGCCCGCTCGCGTGGCTCGGGCTGATGAACGCGCACGTGCACCCCGCACTCGCGCTCGTGTTCATCGTGCCCTTCCTGCCCGGCCCGCGCCGCGACATGGGCATGTTCCGCGACGAGGACGAGGTCGACCGGATGGGCGAGGATCTCGCCCAGGACCTGCACGTCGAGCACTCGCCGCTGCACCAGTTCGAGCACCAGCTGAAGCTCTTCGTCGATTTCGGCCTGTTCTTCTTCGCGTTCACGCAGGCCGGCGTCGAGCTCGCGGTGATCGGCCCGATGACGTGGCTGATCCTCGGCTCGCTCGTGATCGGCAAGACCGTCGGCATCACGCTCTTCGGGCTCGGCGCGATCAAGCTCGGCTTCCCGCTGCCCGACCGCATGAGCCACGCGCAGCTCGCGATGGCCGGCTACGTCGCGGCGCTCGGGCTGACCGTCGCGCTCTTCGTCGCGTCGGCCGCGTTCGTCGACCCGGTGCTGCTCGGCCAGGGCAAGATGGGCGCGCTGTTCTCGGGCTTCGTCGGCCTGTCCGCGGTCGCGATCGGCCGACTGCTGCCGAAGACGTAGCGGTCTAAATTGTCCGGTCATAATTTGTCCGATTGCGCGATTGATCGCGGGACTGTGGTCTTAGCGCACACGCCTGAAATGGCTTAGGAATCGGGCATTTCAGCCGCTCGGCCCGGACTCGCCCGTTCTCTTACCCTCCGGACAATGTCCGGACAAGCGCCAGAACCCTCAGCAGTTCTCCCGGCTTGCGGGCGTCCGCTTAGCACGCCCCCGAGCGGCCTTCTTCTTGGCCTTACCGGCCTTCTTGCGCGGCTCGGGCTCCGGCCAGCCGCCCTCGGGCTTCTTCGCTCCCAGGGCCTTCTTCACGGCGTCGTGCCAGTCGCCCTCGATCTGGAGGCGGTCGGCGTCGGGGCCGGGCTTGGGCTTACTCTCCATTTTCACCAGCCTTGCGGCTTCCGAATCACGCCGCCAGAACCGTCGGGCACGGAGGCTGGGAACTGCGCCTTCGGCAACAGATTGAGCGGGAGTGTTCGATCCTTGTCGGCAGATGCGCGCAGCTCGACTGCGGCACCGCGCACAGGGTTTCGAGAAGGTACGTATACGATTAGCTCGATGCTTGGGAAACGAGCCTTTACGCGGTTAAGACCGGGTACTAGGTCTGAGTCTCCGCTTACAAGAACCATCCGTTCACACGCACATTGATAGGCGTCGTCGAGCATGTCCACCGCGATATTGACGTCGGTATGCTTCTCTTCCGGGGCTTGGAAGATACGATTCCCTGCGTGCTGGCAGGCTCCGACACGGCAATGAACTTGCTTCGCCTTGAACCGGCCAAGCGACACGCTGACAAGCGGCAGCGTGGCAATCGCCTTCAGGTAGATCTCTTGGCGAGCACCACGGGGGCCGCTGAGAAGGGCTGAGTAGTAACGGATTCTCTGAATATCGTCGTCTGACCGCAGGTAGTGGAAGAAGCGTTCAAGGTTCAACCACTTGTGCTGCGTACCCTTGAGCGCTCCGTAGTAGAGGTTGAATCCATCGATGTAGACGATGCTGCGCTTCTTGCCGCTCATTGGGGCGGCTCCAGGAAAAAAAACGGGGCGGCCATGTAGACCGCCCCAACCGACCCGAAGGCCGGGGAGTCGTAGCTGGTATTGTATA
>CAZQYK010000023.1:0-3004 GCA_964597285.1 uncultured Spirochaetales bacterium | reverse complement strand
CGTCGAGGTCCGCGGCGGCGAGCATGTGGCCCGGCGCGACGAGCGGCAGCAGCTCCTGGATCAGCGTCGGCACGGCAATCGGCCAGCCGGGCAGGAACGCATCGGCGTCGACGGCGAAGCCGTCGTCGTCGCTCGGGTCCTCGTCCCACGCGGTGCCGTTGTGGCGGATCGCGTAGACACGGGTGCTGCCGCCGGCCGACGTGAACACCGCGTCGAGCGCCGCCGACGCGAGCTCGGCCGGGAAGCCCGGCAGCTGCGTCGGGTCGGAGAACACGTCGAGCAGCGCCTGGAACTCCTGCTCCGGGTCGAAGGACGGCTCCGTGTACTCCTCGTTCGTCGCGACGATCACCTCGAGCTTGCCGTCGCCGTCGAGGTCGGCGAGCGTCGGCGTCGCGAAGATCTCGGCGCCCGGGTCGGATCCGGCCGGGAAGCTCGGATCCTTCGCGTACACCGGCCAGCCGGGCACCGGCGTGCCGTCGTCGTTCCACGCGTAGACGCGCTGGTCGAGGCCGGCGGCGACGATCTCGAGCGCGCCGTCGCCGTCGAGGTCGCCGACCACCGGCGATGCGGCGAAGCCGGTCTTCAGGTGGTTCTGCTCCGTGCGCAGGTGCGGCAGCGAGTAGGCCGGGTCGAGCGACACCGGGAATCCGGCGCGCAGCGAGCCGTCGGCCTGGTACGCGAAGACCTGTGAGCCGGCGATCGTCACGATCTCGGGCGCGCCGTCGCGGTCGAGGTCGGCGACGGCGGGCGTCAGGAAGGCCCAGCGCGGCATCTCGAGCTCGCCGAAGACCGGCGCCGACGCGTGCGCGAGCGCGTTGTCGGTGAAGGGCGCGAGCACCGGGAAGCCCGGCAGCGCGTTGCCGTCGGCATCGTAGACCGTGAGCGCGCCGCCCGAGTCGGCGACGACGACGTCGAGGCGGTTGTCGCCGTCGACGTCGGCCATCTTCAGCGCGCTCTCGCCGCCGACGTCGATGAAGAGCGGCCAGCCCGGGCGCAGGGTCGGGTCGTGGTGGAGGAAGAGGGTCTTGCGGTCCTCGCCGACGCTGCCGGGGTTGTTCGGGTCCTCGACCCGCAGCCGCAGCGTGAACGCGAACTCGTTCGACGGCACGTCGGCGTCGCCGAGCAGCGGTGCGCCGACCGAGACCGGCGGCGCCGAGAAGTCCTTGAGAGGCGGGAAGGCCGCCGCGGCGATGTCCTGCGCGGAGAGGCTCACGATCACCGCGCCCGGCCGCGTCGAGCCCGGCCCGTGTCCGTACGGCACGCCGGCGACGCCCGACGCGACGACCGTGTACTCGGAGAGCGGGAACTCGGCCGGCTCGATGCCGGGGCCCACCTCGAGCGTCCAGCTCGCCGACGCGGCGCCGCGCACGTCGAAGGTCACCGCAATCGGGAAGCTCGCGTCGAGCGAGCCGTCGCCGTCGGGGTCGGGGTCGAGCACCTGGAACCACGGCGGCGACTCGATGCCGGTCTCGGGCGGGATCGGCCCGTCGGCGACGAGCGCGAGCGCGGCGTCGAGGTTCACGCGGCCGTAGCCGAAGTGCTGGTCCCAGCCGACCTGCGCGGGGTCGGGCAGGCCGACGCCGAGGGTGTTGCCCGGCAGCACGTCCTCGGCGGTGAGCGTCAGGATCTGCTTCACCTCGTCGGCGCTGAGCGCGAGGCCGAGGTCGCGCGCGTGGCTGATCAGCAGGCCCGCGGCGCCGGCCGACTGCCCGGTCGCCTGGCTGCCGGTGTCGCCCATCATGTTGATGTGGTGGTGCCCGCCGTACTGGGTGAGGCCCGAGTCGCGGAACCAGGTCTCGACGGGCACCTGCGTGCCGATCGGCACCGGCGGAAAGAACTCGTTGCCGCCCTCGCCGAGGCCCTCGGCGTCGGCGACGATGCCCGACACGAAGATCGTGTGGTTGTAGTTCGTCGGGTAGTTGTGGTTCGCGGTGTTCAGGTCGCTCGAGACGCTCATCAGCGCGACGCCGCGCTCGTAGGCGTACTGGTGCGCCTCGCGCGAGAAGCGGGAGTTCGTCAGCACGCCGACCGCCGCCTCGGTGACCGGGATGCCGTTGTCGGCCGCGTAGGCGATCGCCTGCGCGAAGTTGTTCCCGTCCGGGATGAAGGTGTCCCAGACCCTCAGCGGAACGTACTGGCAGTACGGGCAGACCGCGGCCCCGCCCCCGCCGTCGCCCGGGTTCGGGCCGCCGTCGTTCGTCAGGCGCGCGGCCTCCTCGGCACGCCCGGCGCCGTGGTTGCCGGCCGACGCGTAGCTCGAGACGTCGTCGGGGTCGTTGTCGCCGTCGAAGAAGTCCCAGCCGGCGATGTCGTCGACGTAGCCGTTCCCGTCGTCGTCGACGCCGTCGGAGAACGCGAGGATCAGGTCGATGCCGTCGATCGCGGCGGTGCCGCGCGGGCTCGCCGTCGGGTTCACCGCCGGGTCGCCGATCCAGTCGTCGACGTCGATGCCGAAGTCGCCGCTGCGGTCGTAGACGAGGTCGGGCTCGAGGCAGCCGGGCGACGCGCCGGGCGACGCGAGCGGCGTGCCGCCGGGGCGCGGCGCCGGCAGCTCGGCGCAGTTCAGGCGGATCTTCCGGCGCAGCTCCTCGCGGTTCCAGCGCGTGCCGGTGTCGAGGATCGCGACGGCGACGTCGGGGCGGCCGCGCTGCACCTGCCACGCGGTGTCGGCGCGCACGCCGGAGATCTGCGGCGTCGGCGGCAGCAGCGTGAAGCGCGGGTCGTTCGGGTCGAGGGTGAGCGCGGTGTTCGCGGTGGTCTCGGGCGCGAAGCCGAAGAGCTCGAACTGCTCCTCGAAGACCGAGTTGCCGGGCGTGTAGTCGCCGCTCGCGTCGTCGGACTCGGAGCGGTCGAAGCGGTCGTCGTCGGGCGCGTCGGCGCGCGGGTCGCCGGTGGGGTCGTCGAAGTTCGGGTTCTCCGCCCGGGCCGCCGGAGCCGCGAGCAGCACCGCGAGGCCCAGCGCGAGCGCTCCGGCGCCGGCGCGCGCGCGGACGCGCGAGCGCCG
>CAZQYK010000022.1:0-4685 GCA_964597285.1 uncultured Spirochaetales bacterium | reverse complement strand
GCGGCGGCGACGACTACGAGCTGCTCTTCGCGCTGCGGCCGGGCGGGCCGTCGGCCCCCGCGCTGTCGCGGCGCCTCGGCGTGCGGGTCGCCGATCTCGGGCGCGTCGAGCGGGCCGACGCGGCGCGCGTCCGCGGCGGCGGCTGGGGGCACTTCGGGCGGTCCGGGCACTGACCCGCGCGGCCCCGCTTGCGCCTAAGTTGCCGGTTCCCGATGGGTTTTCCGGCGGGGCCTCGATCAAGAACGCGACGCCGCCCACCGATACCCCTCTGCGTGAGAGTTGCACTCACCCACAAGCTCGCGGTGGGCGCGCTGATCGTCGGCATGGCCGTCGTCGCGCTGCCGTTCGCGCTCCAGCGGAGCGGGCTCGACGTCGCGCCGTGGCTCGGCCTGTTCGTCGCGCTCGGGGTCGGCGCGGCGCTCGGCTACTTCCTGTCGCGCTCGCTCACCGACACCTTCCAGGCGCTGCGCGCCGCGAGCGATCGCATCAGCCGCGGCGACCTGCGCCCGCGCGACGACTTCGCCGCGCCGCCGCGCTTCCCGGACGAGACCTGGGACCTCGCCTGCGGCCTCACGCGGATGGCCGCGAGTCTGCGCGAGCTCGTCGACGGCGTGAAGGCGACCGCGGCCGAGGTCGGGCGCTCGTCCGAGCAGCTCAACCGCAGCGCGCAGTCGCTGTCGGGGGGCTACGAGGGGATCAGCTCGGCGGTCGCCGACCTCGCGCGCGACGTCGCCGAGCAGCAGCGGCGCCTCGGCGACACGACGCGCCTCGTGCAGGAGATCGCGTCGGCGATCGAGCTGAACGCTTCGCGCGCGCGAGAGGCCTTCGGCTTCGCCGCCGAGGCGAACCAGAAGGCCGGCTCCGGCGTCGACGTCGCGCGGCTCGCGATCGAGAAGATGCGCACCGTGTTCGAGCGGGTCGAGCAGGCCGTCGCGCGCGTGTTCGAGCTCGAGGCCAAGACGCGCCACGTGCACCAGATCACCGAGATCATCACGAGCGTCGCGCACCGGACGAACCTGCTCTCGCTGAACGCGTCGATCGAGGCCGCGCGCGCCGGCGAGGCGGGGCGCGGCTTCTCGGTCGTCGCCGACGAGATCCGCAAGCTCGCCGAGAGCGCCGGCCGCAGCGCCGAGGAGATCGCGAAGCTGATCCACGAGATCGAGTCGGACACTCACGAGGTGGCCGAGGGCATGCGCGAGTCGAGCCTGGTCGTCGGCGAGGGCCGCGAGGACATCGACACGGTCGCGGCCTCGCTGGCGCAGATCCGCTCGGCGGTCGGCGAGGCGGCCCGCCGCGCCGAGGAGATCTTCGAGGGCGCCGACACGCAGTCGATGGACGTGCAGCGCATGGTCGAGTCGATGCAGGAGATCGGGCGCGTCGCGACGCGCAACGCCGACGCGATCGAGGGCGTCGCCGGCACGTCGCGCGGCCAGGTCGAGTCGATGACCCACCTGGTCGAGTCGAGCCAGGCGTTGCACGGGCTCGCCGAGGAGCTGCACGAGGTGCTGCGCCGCTTCGACACCGGCGTGTCGGGGAGCCGCGCGTGAGCGGGGCCGAGGGCACGCGGCTGCTGACTTTCGAGATCGGGGCGACGCTCTTCGCGCTGCCGATCGAGGGCGTGCACGAGGTCGCCGAGATGGGCGAGCTCGCGTGCATCCCGACGCTGCCGCGCGACGTCGCCGGCGTGATCAACCACCGCGGCGAGGCGCTGCCGGTGGTGCGGCGCGAGCGGCTGCTGATCCCCGGCGACGGCGCGCTCGCCGATCCGCCGCACCTGCTCGTGATCAGCGAGCGATCGAGCAGCCCGCCCTGTCTCGGGCTCGACGTCGACCGCGTGCTCGGCTTCGTCGAGGGCGGACCGTCGCGCGCGCGCGGCGAGGAGCCGGTCGTCGAGAAGCGGCCGCTCGACGGCCGCGTGGCCCACATCGTCGATCCGCAGCGGCTGGTGGCGCGCGCGCGGAAGGTGATCGAGGAATCGCTCGCGCGAGGCGAGTGAAGCAGGGGAGAACGAACATGGCGCGAGTTCTGGTAGCGGATGACGCGTCCTTCATGCGTCAGATGATCCGGGAGATCGTCGAGGCGGAAGGGCACGAGGTCGTCGGGGAGGCCTCCGACGGCGACGAGGCCGTCGAGGAATGGAAGCGGCTCCACCCGGACGTCGTGACGATGGACATCGTGATGCCGCGGCGCTCTGGGATCGACGCCGTGAAGGGCATCATGGAGCTCGACGCGACCGCGTGCGTCGTGATGTGCAGCGCGCTCGGCCAGGAGACGCTGGTCCAGGAGGCGCTGCAGGCGGGGGCCCGGGACTTCATCGTCAAGCCCTTCAAGCCCGACTCGGTGATCGCGACGCTGAACAAGGTGCTCGAGAAGGCGGACTAGCGTGGATCTGGCGAAGTACCGGACGATCTTCATCGAGGAATCGACGGAGCACTTCGCCGAGATGAGCACCGCCCTGCTCGCGCTCGAGAAGGATCCGCGGGACGCCGCCGCGATCGGCGAGCTGTTCCGCATGGCGCACTCGATCAAGGGGATGGCCGCGTCGCTCGGCTACGACCCGATCAGCGACCTCGCCCATCGCCTCGAGGACCGCATGCAGCTGCACCGCGAGCGCGGAGGGGTCGAGCCGGCCGAGGAGCTGTCGCTGCTCTTCCGCGGGCTCGCCGCGCTCGAGGCGATGGTCGCGGCGGTGGGCGACGGCGGCGCCGCGGCGCCGGCCGACGCGGCGCTCGTCGCCGACCTGGCCGCGCCCGCCGAAGAAAAAAAAAAGAAGGGCGCGCCTGAGCCGACGCCGGCGCGCTCTCCGCGCAAGGCCGGGCCCGTCGCCGCGCCGCATCCCGCGCCGACGGCGCGCCTCGACGCACCCCGTCCGCCGCCGACGGTGCGCGTCAACACCCAGACGCTCGACCGCTTCCTCTCGACGGTCGGCGAGGTGATCCTCGGCACGAGCCAGGTGCGGACGCTCTCGGAGGTCGAGACGCAGCAGAGCTCGGCGCTCGCCGAGGGCCTGGACCGCATGGACCGCGTGGTCGGCGAGCTGCAGCGCCGCGCGCTCGAGCTGCGCACGACGCCGCTGCTGCGCATCCTCGAGCCGCTGCCGCGCGCCGCGCGCGACGTCGCCGAGATCGCCGGCGTGCGCGTCGCGGTCGAGCTGCGCGGCGCGGAGCTCGAGCTCGACCGCTCGATCCTCGACCGGCTGAGCGACCCGCTGATGCACCTGCTGCGCAACGCGGTGCACCACGGCATCGAGCCGCCGGCCGCGCGCCGCGCCGCCGGCAAGCCCGAGGTCGGCCGCATCGAGGTCTCCGCGCGACGCGAGAAGGACTCGATCCGCATCGCGATCTCCGACGACGGCCGCGGCATCGACCTCGATGCCGTGCGCCGGCGCGCGATCGAGATCGGAGCGGTGCACCCGGGCCTCGCCGACGACCTCACGCACGAGCAGATCGCGGCGCTGGTGTTCGAGCCGGGGCTCTCGACCGCGCGCGAGGTGTCCGAGATCTCCGGGCGCGGCGTCGGCATGGACGCGGTGCGCGCGACGCTCGAGTCGCTCGGCGGCTCGGTCGAGCTCGCGAGCGAGCTCGGGCGCGGCACCACGACGACGCTCGTCGTGCCGATCACCGCCGCGGTGCAGCGCGTGCTGCTGCTCGGCGTCGGACGCGAGATCGTCGCGATCCCGATCGCGAAGGTCGAGCGCATCGAGGAGTGCCCGAGCGCGAGCATCGAGCGCAGCGGATCCGACGCGTTCGCGCTGCTCGACGGCGAGCTCGTCCCCGTGCTCGAGCTCGCCGCGCACATCGCGCAGCCCTCGGCCGCGCCCGGCGCGCTCACCCACCTGGTGCTCACCGAGGTGCGCGGCGAGCGCGTCGCGCTGTCCGCCGAACGCGTCGCGGGACAGCAGCAGATCTACGTCAAGCCCCTGCCCGAGCTGCTGCGCGGCGTGCGCGCACTCGCGGGCCTGACGATCCTCGGAGACGGTCGGCCGATGTTCCTGATCGACCCGAACCAGGTCGCATGACGTCCCTCGAAGGCATCGACGAGGCGCAGGTCGACCGCCTGCGCGAGCTGGCCCACATCGGCGCGAGCTGGGCGGCGACGGCCTTCGCGCGCCTGGCCGGGCGCACGATCCTGACGCGCGTGCCGCTCGTGCACGGTCCGGACCGCTTCCGCAAGCGCGGCGAGTGGCAGACCGGCGTCTTCTGCGACATCTCGGGCGCGGTCGACGGGCTGGGCGCGGACTTCATGCCTACGACGACGCGCGACGCGGTCGTCGAGCTGCTGTGCGGCGAGGCCTCGCCGCCGCGCGAGCTCGTCGCTTCGGCGCTGTCGGAGTTCGGCAACATCCTCGCCTCGCAGACGGTCTCGGCGATCGCCGACACGCTCGGCGCCCGGATCCTGCCCGGTCTGCCGGAGCTCGTGATCCAGGACGCCGAGACCGCGCTCCAGGCGCGCATGTCGCCGCGCCACCGGCCGCCGGCGCCGCTCTACATCGAGAGCGAGCTCTTCGACCGGCAGGGCGAGTTCCGCGCGCTGCACGTGCTGCTGCCGCGGCTCGAGAAGGCGGCCGCTCCGGCGCGCTGACCTCGTCGAGCGCGGCGAAGCCGCGCGCGGAGCGAGCCCTGGCCAGCGGAGTCGCGCTCGCGCCGCGCGGCCCCAAGGGGCCCGGGGGCGCGACACCGCCGAAT
>CAZQYK010000021.1:0-2600 GCA_964597285.1 uncultured Spirochaetales bacterium | reverse complement strand
CCTCGGGCCCGCGCGGGGACGCCCCGGCTGGCACGCCGGTTGCTCTCGGTCCCGCGATGGCTGCCGAACTCCTCGCCGAACGAAGCCCCTCCGAAACCGCCCCGGTCGCCGAGGCCGAGCTCGCCTCGATCGCCCGCTCGGCCGACCGGCTCGCGCTGCGCGAGTTCCTCGCGCTGGCCGAGGCCTGGCGCATCGCGCGCGCGCTGCGCGACCACCGCGGCAACCGCTCCGCGGCCGCGCGCGCGCTCGGCATCGGGCGCCGCACGCTCTACACGAAGATGGAGAAGCTCGGCCTCGTCCCGACCTGGACGCTCGGCGGCGCGGCGCCTCGCTCGAACGGCCGCTAGCGCCTGGGCGCGCGGTCTGGAGCGCGCGTAGACTTGCCGGGTGCGCGCGCCGGTCGATCGCGAGAAGCTGGAGCGGCTCCTGTCCGAGCTCGGCCGCCGCGCGCGGGGCCCCGGGCGCGTCTACCTGACGGGAGGCGCTTCGGCGCTGCTCGAGGGCTGGCGGCGCTCGACGGTGGACGTGGATCTCAAGCTCGACCCCGAGCCGGCGGGGATCTTCGAGGCCATCGCCGAGCTGAAGGAGGAGCTCGAGCTGAACGTCGAGCTCGCCTCCCCCGACCAGTTCGTCCCACCGGTTCCGGGCTGGCGCGAGCGCTCGCCCGCGATCGCGCGCCACGGCGTCGTCGACTTCCACCACTTCGACTTCCAGAGCCAGGCGCTGGCCAAGCTGGCGCGCGGGCACGAGCGCGACCGCTCCGACGTGCGCGCGATGCTCGAGCGGGGGCTCGTCACCGGCTCCGACCTGCTGGCCGCGCTCGAGCAGATCGAGCCCGCGCTCGTGCGCTATCCCGCGCTCGACGCCGTGGCCTTCGTCCGCCGCGTGCGGGACTTCGTGGACGAGAGCGGTGCTTGAGCTGGACGGGCTTCCGGGGGAGGCCCTGGCGCGGCGCGGGCTCGAGGATCTGGCCCGCGGCCGGCTCTCGATCGAGGGCCTGACGCTGTCGCTGGCCGCAACGCGCCTCGCGCAGCTCGGCATCGACGTCGCCGGCGGCGCGGACCTTCCCGAGGAGCGCGAGCTCGCGCTCTACGCGCTCCTCGGCGAGCTCGGCAGCGACGATCCCTACGCGCGCTACAACGCGCTGCGACGCGAGCTCGACAGCCTGCTCGAGGCCCTCGAGGCGCGACGGCGGCGCGGGCGGTGAGGCGCGCCGAAAAGAGCGGGCGCGGCGCCGGTCGAGCCGACGCCGCGCCCTTTCTCTTCTGGCTGCGGTCTAGGCCGGGATCCGGCTAGAACGCGTAGACCAGCTGGCCGAGGCCGACCACCTGCGTGTGGTGACCACCGCCAGTGCGCGACGAGAACGGACGCGGCGTGCCGAAGTTCGACTCGACCACGCGGTCCCAGCGCACCTCGCCCTTCAGCGTCAGGTTCTGGGCCAGCTCGTACGCGAGCGTGCCGGTGGCGCTGTAGACCTCGGCATGCTGCGGGCCACCGCCGAAGATGCCGGTCGGCAGTGCGGCGCTGCTCGTTGGCGTGCCCGCCGTCTCCGCCGCCCAGTCGCGCGCGTACTCGAGGCGCGCGGCGGCCGAGAAGACGTCGGTGATCGGCACGAGGCCGGCGATCGCGATGCCCCACGCCCCCGCCGACGAGTGGCTGAGCCACAGGTAGTCGGCGTTGACCCAGGCCGAGAACACGTCGCTGTCGTACTTCACGAGGAAGTCGAGCAGGCCGTACTCGTCGCCGTTGTCGGTGCCGTCCCCACCGAGATCGGCGAAGTCCAGCGCGCCGCCGGTGCCGTCCGCGCCGTAGACGAGCGTCACCGCGCCGTTGACCGCGTCCATCCCGAAGCCGACCTGCCCGAGCCAGGTCTTCTCCTTGTTGATGTCCGGGGAGCCGTTCGTGAGCGAGCCCGAGTTCACGAGGCCGGCCGCGAGCGACACCGGGCCGACGCTCGTCTGGAGCAGCACGCCGGTGTGGTCGATCGGCTGGAACAGCTGATAGACGTTGCCGCGCGTGATGTTCCAGTTCGCCGACGCGTCGGCCGTCTCGGCGCCGACGAGCGTCGCGAACTTGCCGGCCGTGACCGCCACGCCGTCGGGCCCGATCGGCGCCAGGTAGCGCACGTAGGCCTGATGCACGTAGACGTCGCCAGCCGAGTTCGCGTTGCTCCCGATCAGGCCGCCGTTGCGGCCCACCGACGACGAGCGCTGGCCGAGGAAGGTCGCCGTGTTGCCGAACAGCGCCGTGAACATGAAGCCGGCGCGGCTCTCGGCGGTGGCCTCCTTGCCGATGTCGAGCCAGACCTGGTCGACCTGGAAGCTGTTGTGGTCCCCGTGGAAGGGGTACAGACCCAATGCACCGCCGTTCGCCCCGCCACCCGGAACCGCGTTGATCGGGAACCCGGCCCCGATCGCTCCAGGCGCGAAGCCGCCGGCGCCGGTCCCCGGGAAGGCCGTGCCGTTGTCCGGATTGGCGAAGTTCCACGCGTAGCTTCCGGCCGCGCTCATGTTGACGTCGATCGCCTGCCAGAACTCGCTCACGGCCGAGAGCGCGCCCTGCTCGAGCTGGGTCTCCCGCACCGCCTGCTGCGCGTCCTC
>CAZQYK010000020.1:0-4148 GCA_964597285.1 uncultured Spirochaetales bacterium | reverse complement strand
CCTGCGGCAGCCGGTCGGGCGCGTGCAGCGCGGCGACGAGCTCCTCGACGCCGCCCGGCGCGTGCGGGAGCACCGGCTCCCAGCCCGGGTGGGCGGCGCGATACGACTCGTAGTGTCCGGCGCCGCACGCCGCGAGTGCGGCGCCGACGAGCGCCGCGAGAGCCGGCCGGAGCATGCGTGCACACTGGAGGTCCATCGGGCGGCGCACGAGTGTATCGGATCGCGCCGCCGCGCCTGTCCGCCGGGGTCGCGTTGGTCCATACTGCGCCCGGCGGACGTACGGGCGATCCGCCGGCGACGGATGCAGGGGGGAGGATCCCGATGGCGCGCACCAGACGCCGCGGCCGCACGGGCGGCCGGCGGCGCAGCCGGGCGAAGCAGGTCGACGTCTACGACCTCTACGAAGAGGCGGTGCAGGACCCGCCGACCGACGTCGCACTGCTGCGCCGCCTGTTCCGCACGCACTACGGCCGCGAGCCGCGCCTGCTGCGCGAGGACTTCTGCGGCACCGCGGCGCTGTGCTGCGAGTGGGTGAAGGCGCACGACGAGAACCGCGCGTTCGGCATCGACCTCGACCCCGAGCCGCTGGCGTCGGCGCGAAAGCGCAACCTCTCGCGTCTCGCGCGCGAGCAGGCCGCGCGCGTCGAGCTGCTCCAGGGCGACGTGCGCGAGGTCAAGCACGAGGCCGTCGACGTCACCGTCGGCTTCAACTTCTCGTACTTCGTGTTCCATCGCCGCAGCGACCTGCTGGCCTACTTCCGGCGCGCGCTCGAGTCGCTGCGACCGGAGGGCCTCTTCGTGCTCGACCTCTACGGCGGCGCCGAGTCGCAGCGCACGCTGACCGAGACCCGCGAGCACGACGGCTTCGACTACGTCTGGGACCAGGACGTCTTCGACCCGATCCACAACCGCGCGGTCAACTACATCCACTTCGAATTCTCGGACGGGAGCCGCATCCACCGCGCGTTCCGCTACGACTGGCGGCTGTGGAGCATTCCGGAGCTCCGCGACGCGCTGCACGACGCGGGCTTCTCGCGCACCGAGGCCTACTGGGAGCGCACCGACCGCAAGTCCAACGAGGGCACCGGGGTCTACTACCGGGCCGAGCGCGCGCCGGACGACCCGGCCTGGGTGGCGTACCTCGCCGCACGGCCCTAGCAAGCGAGCGAAGCGAGCGCGCAGCGAGGCGTAGCCGAGCGGAGTCGAACAGTGGCCTCGAACACGTCGATGGCAATGGGCGACGAACCCGGATTCCTTCAGGGGCTCTGAAGGCCGCGATGCCGCTGCGCCTCCACAACAGTCTCACCGGACGCGTCGAGGAGCTGGCGCCGCAGCGGCCCGGCGAGGTCCGCATGTACCACTGCGGGCCGACCGTCTACAAGCGCCAGCACATCGGAAACTTCCGCGCGTTCCTGCTCGCCGACCTGCTGCGGCGCACGCTCGAGCTCTCGGGCCTGCGCGTGCTGCAGGTCATGAACATCACCGACGTCGGACACCTGACCGAGGACGACGTCGCCGACGCCGGCGGCGAGGACAAGCTCCAGAAGGAGGCCGCGCGCCGGAGGCTCGACCCGTGGCAGATCGCGCGCGAGGAGGAGCGCCACTTCAAGGAGGACCTCGCGGTGCTCCGCGTGCTGCCGGCCCATCACTACCCGCGCGCCACCGAGCACGTGCCCGAGATGATCGAGATGATCGAGGAGCTGCTCGAGAAGGGGCACGCCTACGCCGCCGGCGGCGACGTCTACTTCGACGTGCGCTCCTTCGAGCGCTACGGCGCGCTGTCGGGCAACACGCTCGCCGAGCTCGAGGCAGGCGCGTCGGGCCGGGTGCAGGAGCGCAGCGAGAAGCGCCACCCGGCCGACTTCGCGCTCTGGAAGCACGACCCGAAGCATCTGATGCAGTGGGACTCCCCCTTCGGACGCGGGTTCCCGGGCTGGCACATCGAGTGCTCGGCGATGTCGCGCAGGTACCTCGGCGACACCCTCGACATCCACACCGGCGGTCCGGACAACAAGTTTCCACACCACGAGTGCGAGATCGCGCAGAGCGAGTGCGTCACCGGCACGACCTTCGTGCGCCACTGGCTGCACTGCGGCTGGCTCGAGATCGGCGGCGAGAAGATGAGCAAGCGCGCCGGCGCGCTGTTCACGATCCCGGAGCTGATCGAGAAGGGATACACCGGCGCCGACCTGCGCCTCTACCTGCTGCGCACCCACTACCGCTCGCCGCTGCCCTTCGACCTGTCGCTGCTCGACGACGCCGCGCGCACCCGCGCGAAGCTCGACAACTTCGTCCACTACGAGATGGTCGAGCGCCCGGAAGGGCCCGACGATCCGGAGATCGCGGCCGCGATCGCGGACGCCGAGCGCCACTTCCGCTCCGCGCTCGACGACGACCTGAACACCTCTGCCGCGCTCGCTGCGATCCACGAGATGATGACCGCGGTGAACCGCCGCTCGCCGCACCGCGCCGACGCGGCGCGCGCGGTGGCCCAGATGCGCGAGTTCGACCGCGTGTTCGGCGTGCTCTCGGATGCCCCGGCACGCGGCGCCGAAGACGCCGAGATCGACGCGCTGGTCGCCGACCGCGACGCCGCGCGCGCAGCCAGGGACTGGGCCCGAGCCGACGCGCTGCGCGACCGGCTCGAGCGGGAGCACGGCGTCGAGCTGCTCGACACGCCGCAGGGCACGCGCTGGCGGCGCCCCTCCTGAGCGCCGCTCCAGCGCCGCTGCGGTCCTGCCGATCCGAGTCCCGATGCGTCCCACGCGGCGTTCGTTCCTGGCCGGTGCGGCGCTCGCGGTCGCGCTCGCGGCGCTCGCGGTGCCGGTCGCGCTCTCGCCGCGCGGGCGCCCGTGGCTCAAGTACGCGTTCGACCGCGCGACCGTCCCCGCCCCGCAGCGGATCCCCGCGGCCGAGGTCGCCCTCGCCTATCCGTCGGCGTTGCGCGGCGGCACCGGCCAGGCCGTCTACGTCGCCGAGCGCCTCGGACACCGGATCTGGCGCCTCGACGACGGCCACCTGACCCGCGTGGCCGGCACCGGCCGACTCGGCCTGTCGCCGGAAGGAGTGCCGGCCGACCGGGCGCGGATCTTCCACCCGGAGGGCCTGGCCGTCGACCCCACCGGTGGCTTCGTGTTCGCCGATTCCTGGAACCAGCGCGTGCGCCGCGTCGACGCCGACGGGCGCATCTGGACCCTCGCGGGCAACGGCACCGAGGGCTATGCCGGCGACGGTGGCCCCGCGCTCGAGGCCCAGCTGCACCGCCCCTTCGACGTCGCGCTCGAGCCCGGCGGCGCGGTCCTGATCGTCGACTGGGGCAACCACTGCGTGCGCCGCGTCGAGAGCGGGATCATCGAGACCTTCGCCGGACGCTGCGGACACCCGGGCTATGCCGGCGACGGCGGACCGGCCACCGAGGCGCACTTCGACGAGCCCTACGGCGTCGCCGTCGGCCTGCACGGGGAGGTCTACGTCGCCGACAGCCGCAACGACCGCGTGCGCCGCATCGCGCCCGACGGCACGGTCGACACGATCGCCGGCACCGGCATCACCGGCTTCAGCGGCGACGGCGGCCCGGCCACCGAGGCCCGCCTCTCGAGCCCGCAGGCCATCAAGGTGCTCGCGGACGGCGAGCTGCTGATCGACGACGAGCACAACAACCGCGTGCGGCGCATCGGGCGCGACGGGACGATCCAGACCGTCGCCGGCGGCGCGTCGCACGGCTTCGGCGGCGACGGCGGCGCGGCGGTGCTCGCGCTGATCGACGACCCCGAGGACGTCTGGCCCGACGGCCGCGGCGGGTTCTACCTCAGCGACGGCGCGAACGGCGTGCTGCGCTACGTCGACGCGCGCGGCGTGATCTCGACGATCGCCGGCTCCGGCCGGCGGTAGTCGGTTCGGAGCGCGGGACCCGCCGAGCGGCCCGCCTCAGTCGTCGACCTCGATCTCGTCGCCGTCGACGTCGACCTCCTCGTCGACGCGCAGCCGCAGCGGCGCCGTGCGGCCGCGCGCGTCGTCGTCGAGCGTCAGCGTGACGGTCTGGCCGACCTCGAGTCGCGGGCTGCGCCCGGCCTCGGGCTCGACCCGCACGCCGCCCGGAACCACGACGCTCACGACTTCGCCGTCGCTGAGCAGCGTGATCGTGTCGC
>CAZQYK010000019.1:0-5120 GCA_964597285.1 uncultured Spirochaetales bacterium | reverse complement strand
GGACATGACCGAGCTCTACTCGCAGAAGGGCTGGGTCGACGTGCCGTTCCACGAGGCCGACATCCTCGCCGACCCGAACCTCGTGACGCTCACGCTCGTGCCGGAGCCGAGCGACCTGCGCCCGTTCTGGGCGCTGGCCGGGCCGCTCGTCGCCGCGCTGGCGCGCCGGCGCGCACGCCGGTAGCCGGGAGGGTCGGGTCGCCTAGACTCGCCCGGGGATGCTCCTCCCCGGCTGGGCGACCGTCCTGTGCCTCGCCTGCGCGCTCGCGCTCGCCGCGCCCGCCCGGGCCGGCGCCGACCCGCCGGCGACCGCCGGCTGGCCGGTCACCGAGGGCGCGCCCGGCGGCGGACGCTGGTCGCCGCTCGCCGACATCGGGCGCGAGAACGTGCACCGGCTCGTCCCGGTCTGGACCTACCGCCACGGCGACGCGTTCGAGGGCGGGGCGTTGATGCGCGAGCTGAGCGGCAGCGCGTTCGAGGCGACGCCGATCGTCGTCGACGGGCGGCTGATCCTGACGACGCCGCGCAATCGCGCGATCGCGCTCGACCCCGAGACCGGCCGCGAGCTGTGGACCTTCGACCCCGGGCTCGACCGCAGCGCGAGCTACGCGAACATGTGGATCAACCGCGGCGTCGCGTACTGGCGCGACGCGCGCGCCGACCTCGACGCCGCGTGCCGCGCGCGCGTGCTGCTCGCGACGCTCGACGCGCGACTCTTCGCGCTCGACGCGGCGACGGGGACGCCTTGCGCGGACTTCGGTGTCGGCGGATCGGTCGACCTGCTCGACGGGATCGCGCCGGTCTACGACCGCTGGGAGTACGCCGTCACGTCGCCGGGCACCGTCGTCGGCGACCTCGTCGTCGTCGGCTCGTCGATCGCCGACACGCTGCGCCCCGACGCGCCGTCGGGCGCCGTGCGCGCGTTCGACGTGCGCACGGGCGCGCTCGTCTGGACCTTCCACACGAGCCCGCGCGCGGGCGAGCCCGGCGCCGAGACCTGGGAGAATGGCGCGCACCTCTCGGGCGCGGCGAACGTCTGGTCGACGATCACGGCCGACCCGGAGCGCGGCCTTCTGTTCCTGCCGGTCAGCACGCCGAGCCCGGACTTCTACGGCGGCGACCGGCCCGGCGCGAATCTCTACTCGGACTCGGTCGTCGCGCTCGACGCGCGCACCGGCCGGCTGCGCTGGCACTTCCAGACCGTGCACCACGACCTCTGGGACTACGACCTCGCCGCGCCGCCGAACCTCGTGCGCCTCGAGCGCGACGGCGGGGCGGTCGACGCGGTCGCGCAGGCGACGAAGTCGGGCTTCGTGTTCGTGCTCGACCGCGACACCGGTGCGCCGCTCTTCCCGGTCGAGGAGTGGCCGGTGCCGGCGAGCGACGTGCCGGGCGAGCGCGCGTGGCCGACGCAGCCGGTGCCGACCGCGCCGCCGCCGCTCGTGCCGCAGCGCCTGACCGAAGCGGATCTGCACGCGCCGACGCCGGAGCACCTCGCCGCGTGCCGCGAGCGGCTCGCGGCGCTGCGCAACGAGGGCCTCTTCACGCCGCCGAGCGAGCGGGGCTCGCTCCTGTACCCGTTCACCGGCGGCGGCGCGAACTGGTCCGGCGCGGCGTGGGACCCGGCGCGCCAGCGCCTGTTCGTGCCGGTGCAGAACCTCGCGCACGAGATCCGGCTCGAGCGGGTCGCCGAGCGCGCGACCGGTGGCGGCGCCGGCGTGCGGCCGCTGCGCGGCTTCGGCGCGCGCAACCTGTGGTGGCTGCTCACCGGCCGCGGCACCGGGCAGCGCTACCGGCTGCATCCGCTGCGCGGCCGCGTGCTCTTCGCGCACGACGGCGTGCCGTGCAATGCGCCGCCGTGGAGCCGGCTCGTCGCGGTCGACCTCGCGCGCGGCGCGATCGCGTGGTCGGCGTCGACGAGCACCGCGCCCGACGACCCGGGCCGCGGCGGCTACGGGCCGGCGCTCGCGACCGCGGGTGGCCTCGTGTTCCACGGCGGCACGCAGCGGCCGGCGCTGCGCGTGCACGACGCCGACACCGGCGAGCGGATCGCGCTGTTCCCGCTGCCGGCGGGCCTGCACGCGGGCCCGATCACGTACAAGCTGCGCCCCGACGGGCCGCAGCTGCTCGTCGTGGCGCCTGGCGGACATTCCGGAATGGGATCGCCGCTCGGGGATCACGTGATCGCGTACGGGCTCCCGCGACACGCGAGCGAGATGGCGCAGTAATCCCGTCGGTACGCGGCCGACGACGGAGCGCCACGCTCGACCGTTTCGCGTCCCGAAGTTTCGCACGCCGCGGCGCCGCTTGCGATCGAAGCTGCACTGACACATCGCGCCGGGGCGATCCACTCACGGAGTGGAGGCCCTCGTTTATGCGGGACGCGTCGTTCGCGAGCAGGCCCTTGCCGGAAGCTCGTAGGGAGATCGGATAGCTCCCGTGCGTCGGGCCCATCGGAGTTCGGGGCGTCGCGCCTTCGCGTCGGCATTGGGGCTGATCCTCGCGCTCTGCGGAGCGGGCCATGCCGAGACGATCCTCCTCAGCGGAGCCGACGGCGGAGCGGGTCTCGACGGCGCACCGGGTGAGAGCGGTGGCGAAGGCGAGGCCGGCGAAGCGGCGCTGGCCGAGGCAGCAGCCGCGGCCGATGCGCTGAACGCGGCCACCGCCCGGGGCGGTGCCGGCGGCGGAGGCGGCCGCGGTGGCAGCGGCGTCGCGCCTCTCGCGGACGGGCGGACGGGAGGGCGCGGCGGAGCGGGAGGCGAGGCCGAGGCCGTTGCCGTCGCCGCGGACGCCGTCGATGCGCGCGCCACCGCGCGCGCCACGGCGACCGGAGGCTTCGGAGGCGCGGGTGGACCTGGAGGCCCGCCCGCCGACGCGAGCGGAGTCGCCGGGCGCAGCGGCGATGGAGGCGCCGGAGGCGACGCGCTCGCCGAGGTGATCGCGGTGGATCCCCTCGGCGACGCCACGCTCGACGCGTCGGCGACGGGCGGCGCGGGCGGCGCGGGCTTCGTCGGCGGGCGGGGCGGCGACGCCAGATCCGACGCCGAGCTCTCGTCGCAGGCAGGCGGCGTTCATCTGATCGAGCTGGACGTTCGCGGCGGCACGGGCGGCGCCACCACGGGCGGAAGCGCTGGAGACGGCGGCGATGCAAGCGCCACGGCGATCGTCGAAGCGGGCGGTACGTCGAGGGTGACCTCGAGCGTCACCGCCGACGGCGGGGCCGGCGGAAACGTCGCGTCGGGAGCCGACGGCTCGGGGGGCGACGGCGGCGGCGCCCACGTCGAGGCCGACGTCGCTTCGCCCAACGGCTCGGCCGCGCTCCTGGCGCGAGGCGGCGCCGGGGGGTCGGCGCGCGGCGAGGGCCACGAAGCGGGAGCCGGAGGCGTGGCCACCGCCAGTGGGCGAGTGGACGGAGGCGATGGCGTGGCCACCGTCGATGCCGCGGCTCGCGGGGGACGCGGTGGCCAGGCGTTCGACGGCGCGACGGCCGGACGCGGGGCGTCCGTCTCGCTGATCGACGCAGTCGACGCCGTTGGCGCGACCCGGATCACGCTCTCGCAGGAGGCCGTCGGGGGGAGCGGAGGCGACTACTTCAGCGTCACGGGGACGGGAGACGGGGGTGCCGGCGGCGACGCGACGAGTCTGCTGAACCGATTCCTCGACACACAGTCGCTGCACCTGATCTCCGCGGCCGTCGCCGGCGGAGCCGGCGACGGCCGCGGCAGTGCAGACCCGGGCCGGGCCGGCATCGGGTGGTCCGCGGTCGTCGGCATCAACCCCACCGGCGATCTGTTCATCGAGAGCACCGCGCGAGGCGGAGCGGGCTCGGAGGATCGCAGCATCTCGAGTCCGGGGATCGGCGGCGCGGGTGGCGATGCGCGCGCGGTCGGCTCGGGCACGGTGATCGCCGATGGGACGACCCTGGACGTCGTCACCACGGCCGCCGGCGGCGCGGGCGGCACTTCGCGCACGGCCCGAGCCGGGGCCGGCGGCGGAGCCGAGGCCGACGCGGTGGGGGTGGCGCTAGGCGACAGCCGCGTGACCGTCACGGCCTCCGCGTTCGGCGGCGACGCGGGTGGCCCCTTTTCCAGCAGCGACATCCCCGGCGCGCCGGGCGCACGCGGTGGCGCGGCCCAGGCGAGCGCGCGCGGGAGCAACGCCGGCGCCCAGGTCGTCTCCGTCGCCGCATCGGCGACGGCGGGGGACGGCGGCCTTGCCGCCGGATCGGGTCAGCGCGCCGGCGACGGCGGGGACGCGCTGGCCCGCGCCTCGGGCGATTCGAGCGGTGGCGCCGACGTGATCCTCACCGTTTCCGCGACGGCTGGGCGCGGTGGCCACGGTGGCGCCGGGGCCGATGGCGGCGACGGGGGGGATGCCTTGCTCGTCGACGCCGCGTCCGGTGCCACTTCGGGCACGCTCCGGATCCAGCAGTCTGCGACCGGAGGAGCGGCGGGGATCGGCCGGCGAAGCGGAGAAGGCGGAGACGCCGTCTCCGAGCTGGAGGCCCGCAACGTCGGAGGCGGCGGGATCGATCTCTCGGTGTTCGCGCAGGCCGGGCAGTCGGCGCGCGGCGACCTCGAGGAGGGCGCGTCCGGACGCGCGCGCGTCGCGGCCACGGCCGAGGCCACGGGTGCGGTGGCCGTCTCTGCCGACGCGATCGCCGGAGGCTCCGGGCGTCTCGAGTTCGGTGCCGTGCACGGGCACTCGACCGGCGGCCAGGCCGTCACGGTCGAGGCGACCGCGTCCGCCGCATCGCCGCGGACCTACGCGGCCGGCGCACTCGTCGCCGGGACCGACATCCTGCTGGAGGACGTCGTCTCCGGAGAGACGACCGGGTCGCTCGTGCTGCGACAGACGGCGCGCGGCGGGGCCGGAACCGCCGACGCGGCCGGAGCGCTGGGCGACGCCGGACGGGCGGAGAGCCTGTTGACGACGTCGACCGAGGCGGTGAGCGCGACGGTCGAAGTGGAGGCGCGCGGCGGCGACGCGGCGGACGAGCCGTTCCGGGGCCCGCTGGCGACCCGCGCCGGGAGCGGCGGCGGCGCGCGCGCCGAGCTCGAGCTCGCGGGCGCCGGCATCGACACCACGACCACGGCTCAGGGAGGATCGGGAAGCGAAAC
>CAZQYK010000018.1:0-10128 GCA_964597285.1 uncultured Spirochaetales bacterium | reverse complement strand
GCGCGGCTGCGCCGCGCCGACCCGGCCGCGCGGATCGGCGTGCTCGTCGAGCCGCGCGCTCCCGGGCGCTGGCTCGAGCGCTGCGCGGCGGTCGGCGCCGAGGCGGTCCACCTGTCGCGGCGCCTCGCCGGACGCGACGCGATCGACGCGGCCCACGCGGCCGGGCTCGCAGTCCACGTCTACACGGTCGACGCGGCGGGCGAGATGCGCGGGCTGGTCGAGCGGGGCGTCGACGGGCTGTTCACGAACCTCCCGGGCCGGATGTGGTCGGTGCTCGAGCAGCTCGGTCGAGCCGAGGATTCCCCACGGGGATGGTCGCGGCCGGCCGATACGGGATCCGAATAGACCGCGGTTTGATTCGCTCCGGACCTACGATTCTCTTGACCGAAGTGGCCCCGATCGTCTATTGATTCACGCCGAATCGCAGTAGGGCCTCATGAAATTCGGCAAGGCATCGGCCGAGTTCGACGCGACCGACCGCGCGATCCTCGAGCTGCTCCAGGACAACTGCAAGCAGCCCCTCGCGGCGATCGGCGAGAAGGTCGGGCTGTCGGCGCCGGCGGTGGTCGAGCGCATCCACAAGCTCGAGGAGGCCGGCGTCGTGCTCGGCTACACGGCCGTGCTCGATCCGCGCAAGCTCGGGCGCGACATCGGCGCGTTCATCGGCGTCGGCACCGACCGCCCGGGCGCGATCCGCCGCGTCGAGACCGAGGTCGCGTCGATCGACGAGGTGCTCGAGTGCCACCACGTCACCGGCGCGCACACGCTGATGCTGAAGGTCAAGACACGCAACACCGAGTCGCTCGAGCGGCTGATCGACCGAGTGCGCAGCGTCGACGGCGTCTCGCGCACCGAGACGATGGTCGTGCTCTCCACCCATACCGAGCGCTCGCGCATCGCGCTCGGCGCCGACGACGAGTTCCCCGAGCGCCCGCGGCGCGGCAAGCGGCGCAGCTCCGACCCCGAGAAGAACGGAGGCTCTCGCGGATGACCACTCCGACCCCCCGCCCCCGCCGCCTCGAGAAGCAGGGCCTCTACGACCCGGCACACGAGCACGACGCCTGCGGCGTCGGCTTCGTCGCGAACATCCGCGGCGAGAAGTCGCACGAGGTGGTGTCGAAGGGCATCCAGGTGCTGATCAACCTGGAGCACCGCGGCGCGTGCGGCTGCGACCCGGAGACTGGCGACGGCGCGGGCCTGCTCGTGCAGATCCCCGACGCGTTCCTGCGCCGCGAGATGAAGGCCCACGGCCTCGAGCTGCCCGAGCCCGGCGGTTACGCGGTGGGGATGATCTTCCTCGCGCAGGACGCGCGCGCCGCCGAACGGCAGACGCAGCTGCTCGAGGAGCTCGTCGCGGCCGAGGGCCAGCGCGTGATCGGCTGGCGCGAGGTGCCCTGCGACCAGAACGCGATCGGCTGGCTCGCGCGAGAGAGCTCGCCCCGCGTGCGGCAGATCTTCGTCGCGCCGGGCCCCGCGCAGGCCGCCGACGCCTTCGAGCGCAAGCTCTACGTGATCCGCCGGCAGGCCGAGAAGCGCATCCTCGCCGAGCACGGCGACGAGCACTTCTTCTACGTCACGAGCTTCTCGAGCCGCACGATCGTCTACACCGGAATGCTGATCTCGCGGCAGATCCGCGGCTTCTTCCCCGACGTGCGCGATCCGGAGTTCGCGTCGGCGCTGTGCCTCGTGCACTCGCGCTACAGCACGAACACGCTGGGCTCGTGGGACCTCGCGCACCCGTTCCGCTACCTCGCGCACAACGGCGAGATCAACACGATCGAAGGCAATCAGAACTGGATGCGCGCGCGCGAGGGCACGCTGCGCTCCGAGCTCTTCGGCGCCGACCTCGCGAAGCTCTACCCGATCATGCGCGAGGGCGCGTCGGACTCGGCGCGCTTCGACAACGCTCTCGAGTTCCTCGTGCTGTCGGGCCGCGAGCTGCCCGAGGCGGTGCTGATGATGATCCCGGAGGCGTGGGAGAACCGCGCCGACATGGATCCGGAGCTGCGCGCCTACTACGAGTACCACTCCTTCCTGATGGAGCCGTGGGACGGCCCGGCGTCGCTCGCGTTCACCGACGGCCGGAAGATCGGCGCCGTCCTCGACCGCAACGGACTGCGGCCGTCGCGCTACGTGGTCACGAAGGACGGCTTCGTCGTGATGGCCTCCGAGGTCGGCGTCCTCGACGTCGACCCGGCCAACGTCCAGGTCAAGGAGCGGCTCCACCCCGGCAAGATCTTCTTCATCGACCTCGAGGAGGGACGCATCGTCGGCGACGAGGAGATCAAGCGGCGCTACGTCGAGCGGCATCCCTACCGCGACTGGGTCGAGCGCAAGCGCGTGATCCTCGGCGACCTGCCCGGCGCGCCGGTGCCCGCCGACAAGCGCAACGCCGAGCAGCGCTTCGCGCTGCAGCAGGCCTTCGGGTACACGCTCGAGGACCAGAAGTTCCTGATCGCGCCGATGGCGGTGCAGGGCAAGTGGGCGATCGGCTCGATGGGCGAGGACGCCGCGCTGGCCTGCCTCTCCGACCGGCCGCAGATGCTCTACCGCTACTTCAAGCAGAAGTTCGCGCAGGTCTCGAACCCGGCGATGGACTCGATCAACGAGCGGCCGGTGATGGCGCTGTACTCGACCGTCGGGGCCGAGCGGAACCTGCTCGAGGAGACCGCCGAGCACGCGCGGATGATCCGCATCGAGCACCCGGTGATCCGCGACGAGGAGCTCGCGCGCCTCGAGGCGCTCGACCTTCCCGGGTTCCGCTCGCACAAGCTCGCCTGCCTCTACAAGGTGTCGGAGGGCGGGGCGGGACTGCGCGCGGCGCTCGACCGCGTCTGCCGTGAGGCCGAGGCGGCGGTGCGCGACGGTGCGAACGTGTTGATCCTCTCCGACCGCGGCGTGTCGCCCGACCAGGCGCCGATCCCGATGCTTCTCGCGACCGGCGCGGTGCACCACCACCTGATCCGCGAGACGCTGCGCACGCGCTGCGGGCTGGTCTGCGAGACCGGCGAGGCGCGCGAGGTGGCGCACTTCGCGCTGTTGATCGGCTACGGCGCGGCGGCGGTCAATCCCTACCTCGCGCTCCAGACGATCGAGGAGATGGTCGCGCAGGGCATCCTCGTGCCCGAAGGGATCGACGCAGAGACCGCGATCGCGAACTTCGTCAAGGCCAGCGACAAGGGTCTGCTGAAGACCTTCGCGAAGATGGGGATCTCGACACTCCAGTCGTACCGCGGCGCACAGATCTTCGAGGCCATCGGGCTCGACCGCGACCTCGTCGCGCGCTGCTTCACCGGCACGCCGTCGCGCGTCTCCGGCGTCGGCTACGACGTGATCGCGACCGAGGCGGCGACGCGCCACGCGCGGGCCTTCCCCGGCGACGCCTACCAGTACCCGGAGCTCGACCCGGGCGGGCTCTACCAGTGGCGCGCGCGCGGCGAGCGGCACACCTTCGACCCGGACACGGTCTCGAAGCTCCAGATCGCGCTGCGCCGCGGCAGCTTCGAGGACTACAAGGAGTTCAGCGCGGCCGCCGACGGCGCCGCCGAGACCGCCTGCACGCTGCGCGGCCTGTTCCGCTTCAAGGAGGGGCTGCGCCCGGCGGTGCCGATCGACGAGGTCGAGCCGGCCTCCGAGATCGTCAAGCGCTTCTGCACCGGAGCGATGAGCTACGGCTCGATCTCGATCGAGGCTCACCAGACGCTCGCGATCGCGATGAACCGCCTCGGCGGCAAGAGCAACACCGGCGAGGGCGGCGAGGACCCCGACCGCTTCACGCGCGACCCGAACGGCGACCTGCGCCGCAGCGCGATCAAGCAGGTGGCCTCGGGCCGCTTCGGCGTGACGAGCTGGTACCTCGTCAACGCCGACGAGCTGCAGATCAAGATCGCCCAGGGCGCGAAGCCGGGCGAGGGCGGCGAGCTCCCCGGCCACAAGGTCGACGACACGATCGCCCGCGTGCGCCACTCGACGCCGGGTGTCGGGCTGATCTCGCCCCCGCCGCACCACGACATCTACTCGATCGAGGACCTGGCGCAGCTGATCTACGACCTGAAGAACGCGAACCGCTACGCGAGCGTGTCGGTGAAGCTCGTTTCGGTGACCGGCGTCGGCACGATCGCCGCAGGCGTCGCGAAGGGCAAGGCCGACGGAGTGCTGATCAGCGGCATGGACGGCGGCACCGGCGCTTCGCCGCAGGCGTCGATCAAGTACGCCGGGCTGCCGTGGGAGATCGGGCTCGCCGAGACGCAGCAGACGCTGGTGCTGAACGACCTGCGCGGCCGCATCCGCGTCCAGACCGACGGCGGGCTGAAGACCGGGCGAGACGTCGTGATCGCGGCGCTGCTCGGTGCCGACGAGTACGGCTTCTCGACCGCTCCGCTCGTCGCGCTCGGCTGCATCCTGATGCGCGTCTGCCACCTGAACACCTGTCCGGTCGGCATCGCGACGCAGGATCCGGTGCTGCGCGCGCGCTTCGCCGGGACGCCGGACAGCGTCGTGCAGTACCTGCTGTGGATCGCCGAGGAGGTGCGCGAGCTGATGGCGCGGCTCGGCTTCCGCACGATGGACGAGATGATCGGCCACGCCGAGGTGCTCGACGTCGTGCGCGCCGAGCAGCACTGGAAGCAGCGCGGGCTCGACTTCTCGGAGCTCTTCCACCGTCCCGACGTGCCGTACGCGATCCACCAGTGCGAGAGCCAGACGCTCGCGAACGAGCTCGAGCAGGTGCTCGACCAGAAGCTGCTGCGGCTCGCCGCGCCGGCGCTCGAGCGCGGCGAGCGCGTCGAGATCGAGATGCCGATCCACAACACCGACCGCACCGTCGGGACGATCCTCGGCTCGGAGGTGTCGCTGAAGTACGGCGAGCAGGGGCTCCCGGAGGACACGATCTGGATGCGCCTGTCGGGCAGCGCGGGCCAGAGCCTCGGCGCGTTCTGCACCCGCGGGCTCAGCTTCGAGGTGTTCGGCGACGCGAACGATTACGCTGGCAAGGGCCTGTGTGGCGGGAAGATCGTCGTGCGCGTTCCGCCGGGCACGACCTTCGACCCGGCCGAGAACGTGATCGCCGGCAACGTCGTGCTCTACGGGGCGACCGGAGGCGAGGCCTATTTCGAGGGCGTCGCCGGCGAGCGATTCTGCGTGCGAAACAGCGGCGCCGACGCGGTCGTCGAGGGCGTCGGCGACCACGGTTGCGAGTACATGACCGGCGGCCACGCGCTGATCCTCGGGCCGACCGGCCGAAACTTCGGCGCCGGCATGAGCGGGGGCATCGCCTACGTGCTCGACGCCGACGGCGACTTCGCGTCGCGGGTGAATCCGGAGACCGTCGACCTCGACCCGCTCGACAGCGACGACCTCGACCGGATCCAGCGCATGGTGCGGCGGCACTTCCGGTACACGCGCAGCCGACGCGCGGACGAGATCCTGCGCAAGTGGGAGGACTTCGCGGCGAAGTTCGTCAAGGTGTTCCCGAAGGACTACAAGCGCGCCGAGGCGGAGCGCATCGCGGCGGAGAGCGGAAATGGGTGACGTGCGGGGCTTCCTGAAGCACGGGCGCGAGTGCACGGCGTATCGACCGGTCGACGAACGCGTGCGCGACTGGAAGCTCGTGCAGGAGGACTTCGACGCCGATGAGTCGAAGGTGCAGGCGGCGCGCTGCATGGATTGCGGCATCCCGTTCTGCAACCAGGGCTGCCCGCTCGGGAACGTGATTCCCGACTTCAACGACCTCGTCTACCGCGACAAGTGGGAGGACGCGCTCGCGCGCCTGCACTCGACGAACAACTTCCCGGAGTTCACCGGGCTCGTGTGCCCGGCGCCCTGCGAGCAGGCCTGCGTGCTCGGGATCAACCAGGACCCGGTTTCGATCAAGCAGATCGAGTGGGAGATCGTGCGCCGGGGCTGGGACGAGGGCTGGATCCGACCACGGCGACCCGAGCGCCGCACCGGCCGCTCCGTCGCGATCGTCGGCTCGGGGCCCGCCGGCCTCTCGGCGGCGCAGCAGCTGAACCGCGCCGGCCACACGGTGACGCTCTTCGAGAAGAGCGACCGGATCGGCGGGCTGCTGCGCTACGGGATCCCGGACTTCAAGCTCGAGAAGTGGGTGATCGATCGCCGCGTCGAGCAGATGCGCGAGGAGGGGGTCTCGTTCCAGCCCGGCGTGCACGTCGGCGCCGATCTCGGCGTCGCGGAGCTGCGCAAGGGCTTCGACGCGGTGCTGCTGTGCATCGGCGCCGAGGCGCCGCGCGACCTCGAGGTGCCCGGCCGCGAGCTCGCCGGCGTGCACTTCGCGATGGACTTCCTTCCGCAGCAGAACCGGCGCGTCGCCGGCGACGTGGTGCCCGACGGCGAGGCGATCCTCGCGACCGATCGGGACGTCGTGATCCTCGGCGGCGGCGACACCGGCTCGGACTGCATCGGCACGTCGCACCGCCAGGGCGCGCGCTCGGTGACCTCGATCGAGCTGCTCCCGAGGCCTCCCGAGGGCCGGCACGAGTCGGAGCCGTGGCCGCTGTCGAAGAAGTACTACTTCAACGTCTCGAGCTCGCACGCCGAGGGTGGAGAGCGCGAGTACGCGATGATGACCACGAAGCTCACCGGCGAGGGTGGGCGCGTGCGGGAGCTCCACGGGGTGCGCGTCGAGTTCGAGCGCGACCGGCTGCAGCGGCCGCTGATGAACACGATGCGCGAGGTGCCGGGCAGCGAGTTCTCGATTCCGGCGACCCTCGTGCTGCTCGCGATGGGCTTCGTGCACCCGGTGCAGGAGGGACTGGTCGCGGACCTGCGCGTCGAGCTCGACCCGCGCGGCAACGTCCGGGCCGACACGAGGCGTTTCGCCACCAGCGAGGCCGGCGTGTTCGCCGCCGGAGACTGCCGGCGCGGACAGTCGCTCGTGGTCTGGGCGCAGTGGGAGGGACGCGAGGCCGCGCGCTGTGTCGACGCGTACCTGCTCGGCTCGAGCCGACTGCAGTCGCGCAACGCGTACGTGTAGCGACCGCGATGCGACCCCAGCGGGGGGGGGGCGAGCTTCGTTCGGCGTTCTTCGCGTCGATTCTTGACGAGCTTCGCCCGGACTCGGTACGATCGCGGCTGGCGATTGGGGGGCCAGCCATTCCGCACGTCAACCCCGCGAGCGTACGACGGACGGGCACCGGCGACGACGTCGCCGCCAGCGCGCCGGGCGGCGTTGGCCGTGCCAGCGCGGGATCCGAGTGGGGCTGGGACCGGCTCGAGCGCGCGGTGACGCGGCTCGCCGAGGAGGTGCAGAGCCTGCGCGAGTCGCTGCGTGGCGCGCGCGGAGAGCTCGCCGATCGCGACCAGCGCATCCGACGGCTCGAAGCCCAGCTGCTCGATGCCAACCAGCGCCGCCAGGACACCGGCAAGCGGATCGACGAGCTGATCTCGCAGCTCGATCAGCTCGACGTGCAGCTCGCGAGCGTGGAGCCGTCCGAATGAGCGAGAAGCGGACCGTCGCCGTGCGGATCGGCGGCCAGGAGTTCCGCATCCGCAGCGACGAGCCGGCCGAGCAGCTCGAGCGGATCGCCCGCGCCGTCGACGAGACGATGGGGCGCGTCGAGAAGCGAACCGGCGCGGTGGACTCCTACGACGTCGCGATGCTCACCGCGTTGAACCTCGCGCGGGAGGTGGTCGGGCTCCAGCAGGGGCGGTCGGGCGTCCCGCCCGCCCGGATGCAGTATCTGATCGAGCTGGCGGAGGCGGCGCTCGCCGGCGAGCCGGGCTGAGTAACGGTGGCCTCCGCCCTCGCCGAGGCTGTGCGGTTGCGCAGCGGAATCCTCCTCGGGATCTGAAGTGCCGGTCGCGGACGCGAAGCACCGGCTTCGCGCGGAGCTGGCGGCGGCGCGGCGGCGCGTGCCGCCCGAGGTCGTCGACGCGGCCGCTCGGGCCGTCGCCGCAGCGGTGGTCGCGGAGCCCCGCGTCCGCGCCGCGCGCAGAGTCGGGCTCTACGCGGCGAGCCACGGGGAGCTTCCGACGCGGCCGCTCTTCGAGGCGCTCGGCGAGCTCGGCGGCGTGACGCGCGTGCTGCCGCGGGTGCGGCCGGGCGGTCTCGAGTGGGCGGCGATCGCCGCGTGGGGCGAGCTCGTGCCGGGTGCGCTCGGCATTCCGGAGCCCGCCGGTCCCGCCGAGCCGCCGCCGGCTCCCGGCGACGTGCTGCTGCTGCCGGGGCTAGCGTTCGACCCACGGGGCCACCGGCTCGGACGCGGCGGCGGTCACTACGACCGCGCCTATCCGCCGGGCGCCGCGGCGCCGTGGCTGATCGGAGTGGGCTATGCGTTCCAGATCGTGGACGCGGTGCCGCACGACTCGCGCGATCGTCGGGTCGATGCGATCGTCAGCGAGCGCGGTTGGGTCCTGCGCGCGGAGACGCCATGACGGCCGGGATCGAGCAGGAGGTCGAGCGCCAGCTCGTGGCGATGCGCGAGGACTGCGTCGACTTCTTCGGCGAGGAGGAGCTGCGGCCGCGGCTCGCGCGGGCGCTGCGCGAGCGCCGGCCGCTGCGCGTCAAGCTCGGCATGGACCCGTCGGCGCCGGACATCCACCTCGGCCACACGGTCGTGCTGTCGAAGCTGCGCCGCTTCCAGGAGCTCGGGCACACGCCGATCTTCCTGATCGGCGACTTCACCGCGCGCATCGGCGACCCGACCGGCCGACGCAAGACGCGGCCCGCGCTCTCGCTCGACGAGGTGCGGGAGAACGCGCAGACCTACGTCGCGCAGGCGGGCCTCGTGCTCGACGTCGCGTGCGCCGAGGTGCGCTTCAACAGCGAGTGGATGGACGCGCTCTCGGCGGCCGACTGGGTGCGGCTGTGCTCGCACTACACCGTTGCGCGGCTGCTCGAGCGCGACGACTTCGCGAAGCGCTACGCCGCCGGCGAGCCGATCGCGGTGCACGAGATGCTCTATCCCTTCGCGCAGGCCTACGACTCGGTCGCGCTCGCGGCCGACGTCGAGCTCGGCGGCACCGACCAGACCTTCAATCTGCTGATGGCGCGCGAGATCCAGCGCGCATACGGACAGGAGCCGCAGGCGGTGCTGACGCACCCGCTGCTCGTCGGTACCGACGGCGTCGAGAAGATGTCGAAGAGCCTCGGCAACGCGATCGGCCTGAACGAGCCGCCCGAGGACGTGTACGGCAAGGTGATGAGCGTCTCCGACACGCTGATGCTCGAGTTCTTCGACCGTCTCGCGGCCGGCGAGTGGGACGACCTGCGCGAGGCGCGGGAGGCGCTCGGCCGCGGCGACGGCGATCCCCTCGCGTTCAAGCAGCGGCTCGCGGCACGGCTCGTCGAGCGCTTCCACGGGGCGGACGCGGCGCGCGGCGCCGCCGAGCACTTCCGCCGCGTCGTGCAGCGCAAGGAGCTGCCCGACGAGATTCCGACCGGCCGCCTCGCGCTCGGCCGCGACGGGCGGCGCGGGCTGCTCGAGGTGCTCGAGGAGCTCGGGCTGACGAAGTCGCGCGGCGAGGCGCGGCGCCTGGTCGCCCAGCGGGCCGTCCACGTCGACGGCGAGCGGATCGACGACCCGGCGCGGCTCCTCGAGGCCGGGTCCTACCTTATACAGGTCGGAAAGCGCCGTTTCGTGCGCGTCGAGCTGGCCGGCCCCGAGGGGTGACGCGGGTCGGCTCGACGCCGGCAGCGACCCGACGAAAACCCGCGAATTCCGGGGCCTTGACCAGGACACGACGCTCTCGTACATTGCGCTGCCCGGTTTCGAAGGGTGGCGTCTCGGCGCCACCCGTCTCGTCTCTGGCCCCCGCGGCCCGGAACAGGCCGATGCGGAGGGCTTCTTGCGGTCTTTGAAAACTGAATAGCGTGCGGTCCGTCGAGCTTGGGAAAGCTCGATGGGCGGCCTTGTGGGATTCGTAATTTCCCATTTACAACTCCGAACAACTCGGTGCGTTCGCATCGGGTGTTCATTCACACGGTGCGTTCGTATCGGGTGTCAGGTTTCAATCGGAGAGTTTGATCCTGGCTCAGAACGAACGCTGGCGGCGTGCTTAAGACATGCAAGTCGTACGGAAAGGCTCTCTTCGGAGAGCACTCGAGTGGCGCACGGGTGAGTAACGCGTGGGTAATCTGCCTTCGGGTCTGGGACAACCTCGGGAAACTGG
>CAZQYK010000017.1:0-8080 GCA_964597285.1 uncultured Spirochaetales bacterium | reverse complement strand
GCCGCGTCTGGATCGCCGACGACGTGCTGACCACCGGCGCGACCGCGCGCGAGGCCGCGCGCGCGCTGCGCGCCGCCGGCGCTCGCGAGGTCGTCGCGATCGCCGCCGCGCGCACGCCGCTGGGCTAGCGCTCTGCCTTCTCGCGCCCCTTCACCGTGTCGCGGATCACCTCGATCAGGCGGCCCGGATCGACCGGCTTCTTGAAGATCACGCCCTCGAGCCCCTCGAGGCGGCTGCGCTTGATCACGTGGTCACGGTCGTAGTGGAAGCCGGTCATCATCAGCACCGGCAGCTCCGGATGGCTCTTGCGCACCGCGACGTAGAGCTCGTAGCCGTCCATCTGCGGCATCACGACGTCCGACACCACGACGTCGAGCGGCGTCGTCTCGATCAGCCGCAGCCCCTCGGCGCCGTCGTTCGCGGTGAGGACGCGGCAGCCGGCGGCCTCGAGGATCTCGCGCACGCTCTGGCAGATCCCGAGGTCGTCGTCGACGACGAGCACCCGCACGCCCGGCAGCTGCGGCTCGCCCGGCAGCGCGCGGCTCTCGCTGAGGTCGAGCATTCGCGACGGGCCGACGTAGTCGATCGTCTCGTAGGTCTCGCTCTCGGCCTTCTCGCCGAGGCGCGACAGCACGCGCGAGATGCGCTCGACCTCGCGCCGCATCGCGTCGATGCGCTCGCACTCGACGCTCGCGTCGCCCTCCTCGACCAGGTCGAAGATGTCGCGCTCGAGCAGCTCGAGCTGGTTCACGATCACGCCGAGCGGGTTGTTGATCTCGTGCGAGAGCCCGACGGCGACCTCGCCGAGCGTCGCGAGCTGGTCCTTGAGCAGGATCTCGCGCAGGTCCTTCGCGAAGCCGATCGTGCCGTCCTCGGCGCCGGACTCGTCGTAGAGGAGCGTCCCCGAGATCGCGACCGGGATCGACTCGCCGGTCTTCGAGCGGAAGCGCGTCTGGAAGGTCTCGACGACGCCGACGCCGCCGTGCTCGGCGTCGCGCATCGCGCGCATCACGCGCTTGGCCTCCTCGAGGTCGGGATAGACCTTGACGACGGTACAGCCGAGCACCTCGTCGGACTGGTAGCCGAGGATCCGCGAGGCGCCGTCGTTGTAGTAGGCGATCTTCCCGTCGCGGTCGGTCGCGACGACGATGTCGGTCGAGCGCGCGATCAGCCGCTCGAGGTCCTCGCGGGAGAGACTCATCCGCTCCAGATTCTAACGCCCGGCTCGGGCGAGCGGGCGGGCCATCGCGCCCCGTCTCCGGCCGTCAGGCGATCCCCTGCTCGGCGAGCCAGCGCTCGGCGTCGATCGCCGCCATGCAGCCGGTGCCGGCCGCGGTCACGGCCTGCCGGTAGCTCGGGTCCATCGCGTCGCCGCAGGCGAACACGCCCTCGGCGGTCGTGCGCACCGTGCCGGGCTCGACACGGACGTAGCCGGCCGCGTCGAGGTCGATCTGTCCGCGGAAGAGCTCGGTGTTCGGCTGGTGGCCGATCGCGACGAAGAGCGCCTCGACCGGCAGGTCGCGCAGCTCTCCGCTCGGCAGGTCGCGGATGCGCACGCCGGTCACGAACTCGTCACCGAGCACCTCCTCGACGACCGCGTTCCACGCGAAGTCGATCTTGCCGTGCGCGAGCGCGCGCTCCTGCATGATCTTCGACGCGCGCAGCGCGTCGCGGCGGTGGATCACCGTGACGCGGGTCGCGAAGCGCGTCAGGAAGAGCGCCTCCTCCATCGCGGTGTCGCCGCCGCCGACCACCGCCATCGCCTTGCCGCGGTAGAGCGCGCCGTCGCAGGTGGCGCAGGCCGACACGCCGCGGTTCTGCAGCCGCGTCTCCGACTCGAGCCCGAGCCACTTCGCCGACGCGCCGGTCGCGAGGATCAGCGCGTCGGCGCTGTAGCGGCGCTGCGCGGTGGCGACCTGGAAGGGCCGCGCACCCAGGTCGACGCGCGTCGCGTCCTCGAGCAGCACGTCGGCACCGAAGCGCTCGGCCTGCTTCTGGAACAGCTCCATCATCTCCGGGCCGGCGATGCCCTCCGGAAAGCCCGGGTAGTTCTCGACGTCGGTGGTCAGCATCAGCTGGCCGCCGAACTGCAGACCGGCGATCACCAGCGGCGCGAGCTCGGCGCGCGCCGCGTAGATCGCCGCCGTGTAGCCGGCCGGCCCGCTGCCGACGATCACCAGCTTGCGGTGCTCGATGTCGCTCATCGTCCTCCCTGCTCCTGCAGCAGCGCGTCCAGCCGGCCCGCCGTCTCGAGCGCGCGCAGGTCGTCGAAGCCGCCGACGTGGCGCTCGCCGATCCAGATCTGGGGCACGGTCGTGCGCCCGCTGCGCTCGAGCATCTCACGGCGCCGCTCGGGCTCGCGCTCGACGTCGACCTCCTCCCACTCCTGGCCCTTGTCGCGCAGCAGGCGCTTGGCCATCTGGCAGTACGGACACCAGGAGGTGGCGTAGATCTGGATGTGCGGCATCGCGCGGAGGTTACAACGGCTCGGTGATCGGCAGCTCCTCCCACATCAGCTGCAGGAAGGTGCCGATGAAGAAGGACATGAAGACCATCATGAAGACCGCCGACGGGAACGCGTAGAAGGGCTCGCTGCCGAGCAGCACCGGCAGCTGGCCCATGAAGGGCGGCGACGCGCCGCGCAGCGCCTCGACGGCGACGTCGGGGCCGCCGCCGGGCCAGTTCCGCGCGGCCATGAAGCGGCCGATGATGCCGGTCAGGATCAGTCCGATGCCGGCCGCCTGGAGCACGCCGAGCAGGAAGATCTGGCGCGCCCGGGCGAAGGCGACCTGGCTGTCGCCGAGGCGGCGCTGCACCTCGATGTAGAGGTAGAGCAGCGTCGTCGAGCCGAGCATCACGACGATCGCGAGCAACATCGGCCACGGGCGCACCGACAGGCTCCAGACCTCGTCGATGAAGAAGATCGGCAGGTAGCCGACGATGATTCCCGCCATGATTCGCGGCACCGACGCGTGGAAGAAGGTGAGGTCGCGCTTCCACAGGAAGCGGTAGAAGAGGAACCACGCGACGACCGCGTTCGCGCACGCCACCTCGACCGCGCACAGCGCGTCGAAGAGCCGCGGCGCCCGCTCGTAGAAGAAGGCCGCGCCGGCGAAGGGGCTCGCGATCAACGCGAGCGCCACGACGTAGGTCGGCGTGCGGTGGCGCGACAGCACGGCGTCGGGTTCGACGCGGCCGGCCGCGACGTTCGCGGCGTGCTGGATCATCGCCGCCGCGTGGTGGATGTCGTACTGGCGCAGGAACCACTTCTCGAGCTTCTCGAGCAGCCGCAGCACGTCGCGGTTGCCGGGCCGGCGCAGGTAGGGCGTCAGCTCGCGCGTGCGCTCGACGACGCTGCGCTCGCCGATCGAGAGCGCCGCGCACACCTCCTGCTCGCGGCTCGCGAAGGGGGAGTTCTCGATCTCGAAGACGTTGTTGCCCTCGTCGAGGCAGACGTCCTCGAGCCAGCGGTAGAACGCGCGCTCGGCGAGACGCAGCAGCACGCGGTTCTGGGTGTCGGGATCGCCGCGCTCGATCGTGTGGAAGAAGCCGGCCTCGGACAGGTCGTCGGCCGGGTCGACCGGGTCGACGGTGCCGTCGACGTAGCCCTTCAGGTAGTCCGGCGCGACGCGCCGCCGCACCATTCGGTCGAGCGTCAGGAAGAGCAGCTTGCGCAGGTGGAAGACCGACGTGCGCAGGCCCTGGTGCTCGTCCTCCTGGCGCCCGCCGGTGAAGCGCAGCATCACCTCCGAGAGCATCGCGAGGTCGCCGTACACCTGCTCGAGGCGCGCCGGGTCCATCTGCGCTTGCTCCTCGACCCGGTGCAGCACGCCCTCGAGGTAGCGCGGCACGCCGAGCACGAGGCGCGAGGTCAGGAGCTCCGTGTCGCGGCGGCGCGCCGCCGGCGCGAGCAGCTGCGGCTTCTCGGCGAGGTCGCTGAGCTGGAGGAAGAGCTCGGCCGGGTCGTGCCGGTCGAGGTGGAACGAGAACACCTCCGGGAACACGCGCTCCCAGCCGTTGCCGCGATCGCACTCGAAGCGCACCTCGCGCGCGTGGAAGGCGTAGGTGAAGCGGAAGGTCAGCCGCAGGCGCTCGAGCCGGAGCTCGAGGCGCTCGAGGCCGCCGGAGGGCGACGCCACCGGGATCAGAGCCTGTGAAGGAATCCGCGGTGCGGACTCCGTCGCTTCGCGAACGTCGAGGCCACTGGTCGGCTCCGCTCGGCTACGCCTCGCTGCGCGCTCGCTTCGCTCGCTTGCACTCAGAGGATCGCGCCGCGCGCCTGCTCGCCCGACTCGTAGTAGTCGTCGACGCGGCGCACGAGCTCCTGCACGCGCCGGGGCAGCTCGTCGCCTAGCGGCCAGCGCGCGTTCGCGACGCGCAGACGGTCGCGCAGCATCTGCGCGTCGGGGAAGTCCTCGCGCATCATCGAGTCGTCGACCGCGAGCCAGTTCTCGAGCGAGGTGCGCGCGCGCGAGATGCGGTCGGCCAGCTCGGTCATGCCCGGCGACCGGATGTCGGACTGGCGCGAGGCGTCGGAGAGCTCGGCGAGCTGCTCGCGGCCGGCCTCGAGGCGCTCGCGCAGCGGCCCCTCGCAGGCGACGAGCTCGCCGAGCAGCTCGTCGAAGCGCCGGCGCAGCGGCTCGTGCGAGACCTCGCGGAACAGCACGACCACGCCGAGCTCCGCGCCCTCCGACTCGAGCCGGCGCGTCGTGACGCGGAAGCGGTGGCTGCCGACGTCGAGGTCGTAGTAGCCGATCTCGCCGCCCTCGCGCGCCTTCGCGGCCGCCTCGCCGATCACCTCGAGCGCCTCGTCCTTCAGCAGGTCCTCGAAGCGGGCGCCGCGGGCGTCGTGCGCGAGCCCGAGGTACTCGCGCACCGGGCGGTTCACGGCCTGGATCACGCCGTCGCTGTCGAGCGCGATCGCGCCCGAGTCGAGCTCGTCGATCACCGCCGCGAGGAAGCGGTTCGCGCGCTTCAGGTCGCCGAGCAGGCGCTCGTTCTCGACCGTGAGCTTGTAGTGCTCGACGGCCTGCTTCATCACCTGCTTCAGGTGGTCCGGCTCCCACGGCTTGGTGATGTAGGCGTAGACGTGGCCGTCGTTGATCGCCTGGATGATCGCCTCCATGTCCGAGAAGCCGGTCAGGATCATCCGCACCGTCGCCGGGTGGCGCTTGCACACCTCGGCGACGAACTCGTCGCCGCTCATCGTCGGCATGCGCTGGTCGGTCAGCACCGCGGCGAAGGGGCCCTTCGCGTCGAGCACGTCGAGCGCGCGGCGCGGGTCCTGCGCGGTGTGGACCTCGTAGTCGTCCTCGAAGGTGAAGCTCATCGTCTCGAGGATGGCTTCCTCGTCGTCGACGACCAGGATGCGGGGGCGGTGGGCGTCCATCACGGGGCTCGGGGGGGGGAGGGCGGAGCCCTACCTATAGCGCGCGTACTCGATCAGGCGATTCACCGACCGGCCCCACTCGCCCTCCCAGCGCTCGACGACGACCTGCCCCGGGCTGCGGCCCTCGGCGAGCGTCTCGAAGACCGGGTCGAGGAAGTCGGTCTCGTCGGCGTCGCGGCGCCCGGCGTGGGCGATGCGGCGCAGCCCGTCGCGCGCGATCCGGGCGACGTCGCGGGCCACCTCGAGCATCGGCTCGGCGCCGTAGCGCGCGGCGAGGCCGCGGCGCGCGACGTCGCCGCGGGCGGCCTCGCGCGCCTCGAGCGGGTGGACGCGCACGCGGTCCCACGCCGCCGCGCGCGACTCGGCGTCGTAGAGCAGGCCCTTCCACAGTGCCGGCAACGAGCAGGTGAGGCCCGGCGGCACCGCGTCGGCACCGCGCACCTCGAGGAAGCGCTTCAGTCGCACCTCCGGGAAGAGCGTCGTCAGGTGGCGGTCGAAGTCCTCGAGCGTCGGGCGCACGCCGTCGAGGCCCGACTCGAGGAACTGGCGGAAGGTCGTGCCGTCGGCCGCGCGCCACTGGCCGTCGCGCACGACGAAGAACATCGGCACGTCGAGCGCCCACTCGACGTAGCGCCGGTAGCCGAAGTCGTCGTCGTACGCGAAGCCGAGCATGCCGGTCCGGTCGGGGTCGGTGTGCTGCCACGCGTGCAGGCGGCGCGACACGAAGCCGTTGGCCTTGCCCTCGGACAGGCTCGAGTTCGCGAAGATCGCCGACACGACCGGCGACACGCCGAGCGCCATCCGCAGCTTCGCGACCATGTCGGCCTCGCTCGCCCAGTCGAAGTTCGCCTGCACCGTCGCCGTCGCGAGCATCATCTCGAGCGCGAGCGGGCCGCGGCGCGGCAGGTACTCGCGCATGATCCGGTAGCGCTCCTTCGGCATCATCGGCACGTCGGCGACGCCGAAGAGCGGGTTGATGCCGAGCCCGAGCCAGACGATGCCGAGCGGCTCGCAGGCCTCCTGCATCAGCGCGAGGTGGCGGTGGAACTCGTCGCAGGTCTCGTGGATCGTCCGCAACGGCGCACCCGAGAGCTCGAGCTGGCCGCCCGGCTCGAGCGTGATGCTCGCGCCGTCGCCGCGCAGCGCGATCGTCCGGCCGCGCTCCTGGACCGGCTCCCAGCCGCCGAGCTCGGCGACGCGGCCGAGCAGCGCGCCGATGCCGCGCTCGCCCTCGTAGGGCACCGGCGTCCACGAGCCGGCGTACAGGCCGATCTTCTCGTGCTCGGTGCCGACCCGCCACTGCTCGGGGGGCTTCTCGCCCTCGCGCAGGACGTCGACCTGCTGGTCGACGGACTCGACGGGATCGGCAGGGGCGGAGGTCGAATCGCTCAAGCGGGGTCCGTCCGGGGGGGGCGCGGGGGTGACGGGAGCTACGGAGTCGCCGCCTCCTCGAGGAAGCTCTCGAGGAATCCGGCCAGGGCGCCCTGGATCTCGTCCGCGGCGTCGATCGGGAAGCTCTTGCACGGCCCCTCGACCTTGCCGACGCGGAACGGACCGACGAGCGTGAGGTCGCCGCGGCTCTTCGCGACGACAACGGCGCGGTGGCGGCCGCGCGACAGCTCGAACTCGACCGAGCGCAGGTGCTTGTCGTCGGGGCGCACCGGCGACAGATCGATCCGCAGGTGCGGGCTCCCGGCCTCCGCGGCGGCGCGGTGGAAGGCGTCGAGCGCCGCGGCGACCTCGCCGCGCAGCCGCTCGGCGCACGCGCGCGCGCGGGACAGATCGTCGACGTGCGCGGCCTCGCGCTGGCCGAGCGCACTGCCGAGCGCCGCCAGCCGCTCGCCGAGGGGCGGGCCGGCGCCGGGCTCGGTCGCGGCGCGATGGGGCTCGGGGGGCATGGGGCGATGCTGGCACAGATGCCGGGCCCCAGAAACCGTTACGGTCCGGCGACCCCGACGACCGGGCGTCGCCCGTCGAGCTCGGCGAGCAGCAGGTCGCGCTTGGTCCGGAACGACCCGATCAGCCGCGTCGGGATCGGGTCGCCGGCCGGCGTGCTCAGCTTGCCGGGGTTCAGGTAGCGGCCGTCCTTCTGCATCCGGAAGCAGACGTGGGGCCCGGTGGCGAGGCCCGTCTGGCCGACGTAGCCGACCACCTGCTTCTGCTCCACGCGGTCGCCCACCGACAGGCCCGACGCGAAGCGCGACAGGTGCAGGTAGTACGACACGTAGCCGTTGTCGTGCCGGACCTTGACCATGTTGCCCGAGCCGCGGTTCCAGCTGCGGTGGATCACGGTGCCGTTGCCCACCGACCAGACCGGCGTGCCGAGCGTGGCCGCGTAGTCGATGCCGTGGTGGGGCCGCGTGACCTTGAGAATCGGGTGGCGGCGCGCGGCGCTGAACGACGACGTGATCCGCCCGTGGCGCAGCGGCGACATCAGGAACGCGCCCTCGACCGACGAGCCGTTCGGGCGGTAGTAGCCGCCGCGGCCCTCGTCGGGCTGGAAGTAGACCGCGGTCAGCGTCCCGGCGCGGCCCTCGAAGCGCGCCGCGAGGATCCGGCCGGGCCGCACGTAGACGTCGCGGTTGCCGCCGGTGCGGTACAGGCGCTCGTAGAGGATCTGGTAGCTGTCGCCCGGGTGGACCGAGCGCTGGAAGTCGACGTCCCACGCGAAGATGTCGGCGAAGTCGCGCG
>CAZQYK010000016.1:0-10041 GCA_964597285.1 uncultured Spirochaetales bacterium | reverse complement strand
GCACGCGCGTCCTAGAAGAGCGACATCAGCGCGTAGAGCACGAACCAGAGCGCGAAGCCGCTGTGGATCGTGCCGCTGACGGTGCCGAGCATCTTCTGCCGCGGCTGGCCGGTGCCGATGAGCGCGTTCGCCTCGACGAGGGCGATCACGAGCAGCGCGACGATCCAGTAGAGGCTCGTGTTCAGGTCGGCGGTCAGCCGCGGGAAGTTCGCGGCGGCGACCATGAAGAAGAGCATCGGGATCGAGAAGAGCGTGTTCGTTCGCGACGCGAGGCCCGCGCGCGCCGCGCGCGCGGGCGCCGCGGGGTCGGCCTCGCCGCCGGCGGCGACCTTCACGGCGTTCGCGATCACGACCTTCTGCGCCGGCCAGATCACGAACCACACGTTCGCCCACATCAGCGTGCCGAGCAGCGCGCCGGTCAGGATCAGCGTCATGTAGCCGCTGCCGAGGCCGACGCCTTCGTGGAGCCTCGTCAGCAGGATCAGCAGGCCGGTGAGGAAGGTGAACATCGCGCCCCAGCGGAACCACCACAGCGCGTTCGGAACCAGCCCGCGCGTCATCGCGCTCTTCGCCTGCCCGCCCAGCTCGGTGCCGAAGAAGGGCGTCTGGATGAAGTTGAAGTAATAGAGCACCCCGATCCAGGTGATCCCGGCGAGCACGTGGAACCAACGGAGGAGGACGTACCAACCCTCCAAGCTGAAGATCTCCATGACGGCTCCTTTCGCTGATCGCCCCGGACAGACCCGGGCGCCGCGCCCATTCTACACGGAATCCTGCTGCGGATCCGCGCTCTTGGCCAGGGTATTGCGGATCGGCCCCGTGCCCGGTTCTACGGCTTGTCGGCCCCGAACAAGCACATCGAGAAGTACTGCGAGCCGCCGCCGTAGGCGTGGCCCATCGCCTTGCGCGCGCCGTCGACCTGGTGCTCGCCGGCCTGGCCGCGCACCTGCATCGCCGCCTCGGCGTAGCGGATCATCCCCGACGCGCCGATCGCGTTCGACGACAGCACGCCGCCGCTCATGTTGACCGGGAGGTCGCCGTCGAGCGCGGTCGCGCCCTCGTAGACCATCTTCCAGCCCTCGCCCTCCGGCGCGAAGCCGAGGTTCTCCATCCACATCGCCTCGAACCAGCTGAAGGGCACGTAGATCTCCGCGCAGTCGATCTCCTGGCGCGGGTTCGTGATGCGGGCTTGCTTGTACAAATCGGCCGCCGCGTCGCGGCCGGCCCGGGGGTTCACCGCGTCGCGGCCCGGGAACTGGTTCGGCTCGCTCCTCATGCTGGTCGCGTGCACCCAGGCCGGGCGCGTCGGCGCCTTCTCGGCGAGTGACTCCTTCGCGAGCACCATCGCGCACGCGCCGTCCGACGACGGACAGCTCTCGAGGTAGCGGATCGGGTCCCAGAGCATCGGGGAATTCGCGATCTTGTCGAAGTCGATGTCTGGGATCTTCAGGTGCGCGTACGGGTTCTTCAGCGCGTTCTGGCGGTCCTTGAGCGCGGTGCGGATGCCGGTGTCCTCGGGCGCGCCCGAGCGGCGGATGTAGGCGTGGATCAGCGGCGCGAAGTAGCCGCCGGCGCCGGCGACGACCGCGACCGAGAAGGGCGGCGAGAGCGTCAGGCCCCACATCGCGTTGCTCTCGCTCTGCTTCTCCCAGCCGATCGTCAGCACGCGGTCGTGGATGCCGGCGTGGATCAGGCTCATCGCGACGTTCGCGGTCGATCCGCCGACGCTGCCGGCGGTGTGCACGCGCAGCAGCGGCTTGCCGCTCGCGCCGATCGCGTCGGCGAGGTAGTTCTCGGGCAGCATCACGCCCTCGAAGGTGTCGGGCGCCTTGCCGATCACGACCGCGTCGATGTCGGCGAAGGTCAGGTCCGCGTCCTCGAGCGCGCGCAGCGCCGCCTCGCGCAGCAGGCCCGGCATCGACACATCGATGCGCTTCGCGTCGTACTTGGTCTGTCCGATCCCGATGACGCCGCACAGCTCGGCCATCGCTCTAGTCCCCCTCGCAAACGCCAGCGAGCATCGCCTTCACTCCCCCTCGAGGACGCAGACGAGGTTCTGCTGCAGACAGTGGCCCTGCGCCGCGTGTGCCACCGCGCGGTCGCCGTCGCCGGCGGCGAGCCGCGCCCACGCGTCGCCGATCCGGTTCAGGCCGCACGAGAAGAGCGCGCGCGTGCACAGCGACCCGCCCGACGAGTTGACGCGCACGCCGTCGCCGACGCCGAGCGCGGAGCGCAGGATCAGCTCCTGGTGCGTGTACGGCGCGTCGAGCTCGGCCAGGTCGAGCTTGTCGGCGCCGACACGAGCCTTCCGAGCCGCCAGCTCGGCCGACGGCGCGCGGGTCAGGTCGCGCACGCCGAGCGCCGGCGGGTCGATGCGGTGGTCGATGCCGCGGATCCACACCGGCCGCTTCGCCAGCCGGCGCACGACGTCGCCGGCCGCGATCACCATCGCGGTGGCGCCGTCGGCGTTCGTCGGGCAGTCGTGGTCGCGCAGCGGCGAGCAGCGGTGGGGCTCGGCCAGCAGCTTGCCGGCGTCGAACTCGCCCTTCGCGACCGCGTGCGGGTTCTCGAGCGCGTCTCGGAGGCTGCGCACCGCGACCTCGGCGAGGTCGCGCTCGGTCCTGCCGCTCTTCTCGAGGAAGAGCCGCGCCTGGATGCCGGCGACGCTGTCGGCGTCGGGCCAGAGCTGCGTCACGCAGTACGGGTCCAGCTGGAGCGCGAGCACCTCGGCGAGGTCGCCGGGCGAGGTCTTGCCGAAGGAGTAGACGAGCGCCGAGTCGACCTCGCCGGTCTGGATCTTCACCCAGGCCTCGTAGAGCGCCCACGCGCCGTCCATCTCGACGTGCGACTCCTTGATCGGCGGCCACGCGCCGACGCCGTCGAGCGCCATCACGAACGCGAAGGGCTGGCCCTGCAGGAAGTCGCTCGAGCCCGAGCAGGTGAAGTCGATCTCGGTGCGCGCGAGTCCGCTCTGCTTTACCGCCTCCTTGACGACGGGCAGCAGGATCTCGACCTCGTTGCACACCTCGGCGGCGGCGTTCGACTGGGCGAAGGAGAGGATCCCGACGTCGCGCATCAGGTGTTCTCCCGGATCTTCTCGTAGGCCACGTCGGGCTCGTCGATCGGCTCGAAGTACTCGATGCTCGAGACGCTCGGCGCGAGCTTCTCGTCGTCGACCCACTTCGCGCGCACGCGCATGCCGATGCGCACCTGGTCGAGCGGGCAGTTCTGGAGCACGTGGAAGAAGCCGATGCTCGCGCCGTCGAGCAGCACGTTGACGCAGGCGTAGGGCAGCTCGAACTTGATGTTCTCGGACGGCACGCGGATGATCGAATAGGTGATCACCGTGCCGGTGTCCTTCACCTCGACGGCCTCGGCAGCGAGCTCCGAGGTGCGTGGGTCGGCGCCGCGCGGCGGCACCAGCACCGGCTGGCCCGGGCCCGAGCGCGCGCCGATGATCTTCTTGCGCGCGAGGCCGCGCAGGAAGAGCGTCGCGGCCTTGCCGGCGGTGAAGTCGTACTCGAGGCGCACCGGCGTGACGATCGCCTTGATCGGCTCGGACGCGTCGCTCACCGGGACTTCTCCAGGTCGAAGCAGATCACGTCGTTGATGCCGCCCTTCGGCTCCGGAGCCCAGCGCGGCACGACGCGCGCGCCCGCTGACAGCGCCGATTCCGAGCCGGCGTCGACCGCGTGCAGGAGCGGAACGTCGGCGCCGTCGAGCCGGATCAGCGCGTAGGCGAAGGGGTGGTCGAGCGGCTGCTTCGCGCGCGGCTTCGACACCCACGACCACGAGACGACCTCGCCGCCGGGCCCGACCGGCACCCACTCCGAGAGCGGCTCGGCGGTGTCCGGGTCGTACTCCTGCGGCGGCACGAGCACCTTGCCGTCGCGGGTCCGGATGCCTTCGAACTTGCGGTCGCGCAAGCTCGTGAAGAAGCGCGACAGCACCGGACCGAGCGAGCGCTTGTACGGGTACTCGAGGACGTGCGGCCCGCGCAGCACGTCGGAGACGTCGACCATTGGGGGGACTCCGTCAGGCTGGGGCGCTCACGCTAGCACGAAAGCCCGCCCGTCGGCGCGGCGAAACCCACGTCAGGACGGCCTGACTTGCGGCGTTCCCGCTGCGACGGCGAGCCCTAGCGCGGCTCGGTCACGACGACGGCGGCCCAGCCGCCGCGCGCGAGGCGCACCGGCACACGGTGCACCGCGTCGGCGTCGCCTTCGAGGCGCACCTCGACCTCGTGCTCGCCGGGCTCGACCGGCACCCGAGCGACCCAGACGTGCCCGGGCAGGAAACTCCACGAGCGCGTGTCGGGCTCGTCGAGGCCGACGAGCGCGGCCTCGGTGCCGAGCGCGGCGAGAATGCCGAGCCACTCGGCGCCGCCGCCGGCCGCGCGGCCAGCGACGCGCATGCCCTCGGCCGCCGCGGCGCGCGCGACGAGGCGCGTCAGCGCCGCGCCGACGATGAGCGGCTCGAGCCGCTCGTGCTCGGCCGCGACCTCGGCCGCGAGGTCGCTCAGCAGCTCCGGCTCGTGCTCGCCCCCGTCGACGCGGATCGCGCCGCCCGCGACGCGGCTCGGCGGCGTCACGAGCTCCGGATACACGACGACCTTCAGCAGGCTGCGCTCGAGCACGCGCACGTCGCCGGTGATCCAGGTGCCGGCGATCCCGACGGCGGCGCCGATCGGAATGCGCTCGGGCACCTTCACCGGCGTGCGCCCGGCGCTCAGCACGACCAGCAGCTCGGTCGGCGCCGGCCCGCCGGATTCGAGGCGTGCGACCGGCGCGTCGAGCGACGCGAGCGGACCGTCGGCGAGCGCCTCGCGGTAGTAGCGCAGCGCGCGCTCGGGCTCGCCGGCCTTCTCGAACACGAAGCCGGCGAGATACGCCCCGAAGCGCCCGGGCGGATCGTCCTCGAGCGTCTCGAGGTACTCGCGCATCACCTGATAGCGCCGCGCCTCGACCGCCGCGCCCGACAGGTTCCCGAGCGCGAGGTAGTTCAGCATGTTGAACGCGTTGAGCGCCATCCGCTCGATCGGCGGCGATCGGTACTCCTGCACGCTGCCGCTGTAGACGTAGGCGCCGATCTTGCCCGGGGTGTCGAGCTTCAGGTCGATGAACTCGAGCTCGCTCTCGGCAGCCGAGAGGTCGCGCGCCGACAGCGCGTACTCGCCGCGCGCCTGCAGCACGATGCCGCGCTCGAGCGCGGCGAGCGTCGCGTGCTCGTCCCAGGTCTCGGGCAGGTCCTCGCTCGACTCGACGTCGAGCAGGCGGTTCAGCCGCTGCTCGGCCGCGGCCCAGTCGCCGGCTCCGGCGGCCTCGTGCGCGGCGCGCAGCCGGTCGGAGTAGGTCGCGCAGCCCGCGAGGGCGAACGCGGCCGCGAGGACGACCAGCGCTCGAGCTGCTTGCCGCGCTAGCGCTTCAGCTGCTTGGTGCGCGTGACTTCGTTCTGCCACAGCACGAGGCCCGTCTCCACGTCGAGCGCCTGCAGGAAGAGGCTGTACTGGAGCCGCCGCACGCTCGCGAGCTTCTCGTCGACCGACGTGACGCGCCCGGTGACGAAGTACTGCGCGCCGAGCAGCCGACCGGCGCGCTGTGCGGTGCCCGGGTCGTACATGCTGCCGCTGCCGCGCCGGATCTCCTCGGCGAGCGCCTCCTGCTGGTTTCGCGCGACGACGCGCACGTCACCGCCATTGACGAGCGTGGTCTCGATCGACGACAGGATCGTCAGCAGCTGCTCGTCGAGGTGCTGCGTCGTGCGGTTCTCGATCGGCCAGATCGCGACCGTCGGCGGCCGCACCGCCGGCCGCACCGTGCCGGTCCAGAAGCGCGACGCCTCGAGCGACGCGAGGTTCTCGGACACGAGGTAGTCGATGTCCTCGCGGTCGAGCCCGACGCCGAGCGCCGGCTGGTCGAGGTCGGGGCGGTCGGTTCCGGCGCCGCCGCGCACCGCCCGCGGCGCGCAGCCCGAGGCCAGCGCGAGCGAGGCGGCGACGAGCAGCGCGAGCGCGCTTCGGGGCGTCACGACGGACCTCCGGGGAAGAATCCCGCGACCGCGGCGACCGGGAGCAGCGCCGCGTCGATCGGGATCGTGAAGAAGAAGATCGGAACGCGCGCGGCCGGCACGAGCGTCGAGTTCGCCACGAGGCGCGTCAGCGCGAACAGGTAGTCGGTCGTGTAGATCGGGCGCCCCTGCGGCGGCGTCGGCTCTTGCGTCGGCTGCAGCTCGCCCGAGCCCGACGCGGCGCGCCCCGCTTCCGGATCGTGCGAGTCGGCCGCGACCGGCGTCGGCGCGAGCAGAGCGAGGCCGGTGACGGCGAGCGCGAGCGCTCGCGCGAGTCGGCTGTGGAGCATCGCGGCCTCCCGCCCCGCCGTCCGACGCGGAGCGCCGCGAGCCTGCCGCGCCCCGCGCCGCTTGTCGAGCGCCGGGGCTAGAGGGGCCGCACCAGCGAGAAGCCGTTCTCGCGCATCACGAGGCGCGTCTCCTCGGGCGTGTAGCCGGCGAGGTCGTTCACGAATTCGGTCGGCTCGGCGAGGCCCTCGGCGTGCGGGAAGTCGGAGCCGAAGAGCACGTGGTCGGCGCCGATCGCGTCGCGCAGCTTCGGCAGGTCGTCCTCGTAGTACGGCGACACCCAGACGTGGCGGCGGAAGGCCTCGACCGGGTCCTGCCGGAACGCGAACGGCATCTGCCCGTGGGCCTTCCTGAAGCGCGCGAGCAGCGGCGCGACCCACGAGCTGCCGGTCTCGATCGTCGCGACGCGCAGCCGCGGGTGGCGGTCGAACAGGCCGCCGCAGACGAGCGCGGCCATCGTGTCCATGATCGGCTGCGCCGACATGCACAGCCGCATCGGATCGAAGTCGAAGCTCTGGAACTCGCCGCCGAGGCCCCACGCCTCGTAGAAGCGCAGGTAGCCGGAGTCACCGGAGTGGTACGCGGCGGTGATGCCGGCCTCGGCGACGCGCGACCAGAAGGGGTCGAAGCGGGGGTCCGCCGGCGACCGGCCGCCGGCCGGCGTCTCGACCGGGCCGGCGCGCATCACGACGACGCGCGCGTCGTGAGCCAGCGCCCACTCGAGCTCGCGCACCGCGGCGTCGACGTCGACGAGCGTGACGTAGGGCGCGGCGAAGATGCGCTCGGCGTGGGCGAAGCCCCAGTCCTCCTGCATCCAGCGGTTGAACGCCGAGAACGCGGCGCACAGCGCCTCGGGGTCGTGCTTCAGCGACTCCTCCATGCCGACGCCGAGCGTCGGGAACATGAACATGCCCTCGATCCCCTGCGCGTCCATCAGCGCGAGGCGGGCGTCGCGGTCGCGGTAGGCGGCGGGGAGCGGCTCGAGCTCGCCGAACACCTCGCGGATGCTCTTGCCGTCGGGATTGCGGCCGCGGAAGTACTCGTCGAGGCAGCCCGGCTTCGCGACGGGGTCGAAGGTCGGGTTCGGGATGAAGCGGTTCACCTTGCCGGCGACCAGCAGCACCTTGCGGCCGTTCAGCGTCCCCCACTGCATCGCGCGGCGCTGGAGCTTCGGATCGATGTGGCGCGTGAACGCGTCCTCGGCCTCGTAGTAGTGGTTGTCGGCGTCGAAGGCGGGGAAGTCGACGTGGGACATTGGCGGTTCCTTGACTTTGAGTTCGCAGACGGGATACTATCATTCGGAATAATGAACCGCAATTCATCCCAAGCCCGGGTCCGCGAGGCCCGCGACGCCGCGTACCGCGATCTGATCCTCGAGGCCGCCGAGCGGATCTTCGGCGCGAAGGGCTACGCCGACGCGAAGGTGGCCGACATCGCGCAGGCCGCCGGCGTCGCGACCGGCACCGTCTACGGCAGCTTCGCCGGTAAGGAGGAGCTCTACCGCGCGGTGCACCGCGCGAACCTCGACGAGCTCGCGCGCCGCTACGCGGCGATCCCGTCCGACGGCCCGGTGCGCGGCGTGATCCTCGCGCGCAGCGAGGCCGCCACGCTCTTCCTGACCGCGAACCCCGACTACCTGCGCATCTACCTCCGCGAGGCCGGGGGCTGGGGATTCGACGCGGCCGAGCTGCCGGCCGTCGCGGCCGCGTTCGTCGACCTCGACCTCTACCGCCGCGGCGTCGCGTCGGGCGAGCTGATCGACGCCGACCCACGCCTGCTCCAGAGCCTCGTGATGGCCGGCAGCCAGGTTCACCTGACCCACTGGCTGCACGACGGCATGCGTGAGCCCCCGGCCGCCCTCGCCGAGCGCATCCAGGCCTTCACGCGCCGCGCGGTGTTCCGGGGCGGCGCCTCCTAGCGCTCGGGCGGCCGCAGGTCGCGCGGCAGGCCGAGGCCGCGCTCGCCGATGATGTTGCGCTGGATGTTCGACGCGCCGCCGGCGATCGCGGGGCCGAGGCTGAACAGGTAGTTGTGCACGACGCCGCGCAGCTCGGCCGATGTGTCGTAGATGCTGTCGTTCGCGGCGCGCGGCTCGAGCAGGCCGTCGCTGCCGATCAGGTCGTAGGTCGCGCACGCGATCCTCGACATCATCTCGGTCGAGAAGAGCTTGATCATCATCATCGGCAGCATCACGCTCGCGACCTCGCCGTGCGCCTCGGCCGACAGCATGCGCAGGTTCGTCGTCTCGCACGCGCGCACCCAGCCCTCGATCTCGGCGATGCGGGCGCGCACCGCCGGGTCCTCGATCGCCGGGCGGCCGCCGCGCCGCACGCGTCGCGCCGTCTCGAGCAGCACCTCGAACTGGCCCGCCATCAGCCGCGGGTTGCCGATCAGGTTGCGCTCGTGGCGCAGCGTCGCGCGAGAGATCTGCCAGCCCTCGCCGCGCCGGCCGACGACGTGGTCCGCCGGCGCGCGCGCGCCGTCGAAGAACACCTCGTTGAACTCCATGCTGCCGGTGATCTGCTTCAGCGGGCGCACGTCGATGCCGGGCTGGCGCATCGGCACGAGCAGGTAGCTGATGCCGGCGTGCTTGCCGGCGTCGGGCTCGGTGCGGAAAAGGCCGAACATGTAGTCGGCGGCGGCGGCGTTGCTGGTCCAGATCTTCTGGCCGTGGATCACCCACTCGTCGCCGTCGAGTCGCGCCGTCGTCTGCAGCGACGCGAGGTCGCTGCCCGAGCCGGGCTCGCTGTAGCCCTGGCACCACTGCATCTCGCCGGCCAGCGTCGGCGGCACGAAGCGGCGCTTCTGCTCCTCGCTGCCGAACTCGAGCAGCGTCGGCACGAGCAGGCCCGGGCCCTGGTCGAGGCGGGTGCCGGGCGCGCCGCTGCGCGCGTACTCCTCCTGGATCACGCGGTCGAGCAGCGGGTCGCTCTCGAGGCCGGCGCCGCCGTACTCCGCCGGAATCGTCCGGTACACGAAGCCGGCCTCGATGCCGCGCCGGCGGAACAGCCGCTCCTGCTCGTCGGGCGGAAGCTCCGCCTCGGCGCCGCGCAGCGGCCAGCCCTCGAGGAAGGCGCGCAGCTCGCGGCGGATGGCCTCGTAGCGCTCGCCGTAGCGCAGGTCCACGTGCGTCCTCCTCCCGCCGCGCGCCTACCAGCCCGCGAGCGCGGCGATGCGCGCGTGCTGGTGCTCGGGGCTGCCGGCGAACGCGCGGTCGAACATCGCGCGCTTGAGCCAGAGCTGGACGTCGCACTCCCAGGTGAAGCCGATCCCGCCGTGCAGCTCGACCGCGGCGCGCGCCACCTCGCACGCGCGCGCCGTCAGGTGCGCCTTCGCGAGCGCGGCGGCGCGCGGCGCCTCGTCGGGCAGGTGGTCCCATGCGTGCGCGGCGTACCAGACCAGGCCGCGCGCCGTCTCGACCGCGGTGGCCATGTCGGCGAGCTGGTGCTTCACGGCCTGGAACTGCGCGATCGGCGCGCCGAACTGGCGGCGCGACTTCGCGTGTTCGGCGGTGACGGCGACGAGCCGCGACGCGGCGCCCAGCGCGTCGGCGGCGAGCAGCACGAGCGCGGCATCGCGGACGCGCGCGGCGACGCCGCTCGCGTCGGCGAGCGGCTCGGCCGGCGTCGCGTCGAAGGCGAGTGCGGCGAGCGGACGCGTGCGGTCGATGCCGGCCTCGTCCTCGAC
>CAZQYK010000015.1:0-2514 GCA_964597285.1 uncultured Spirochaetales bacterium | reverse complement strand
GGCTTCGCGGTGCCGTGGCTCACCGGCGCGCTCGGCGACGCGCTCGGCGTCGCCGCGGCCTTCGGAAGCCTCGCGCTGTGGTGCGCGCTGCTCGCCGCCGCCGCCGCGTGGGCGCGGCGCGACCGCGCGCCCGGCGGCGTGCGATGATGCGCGCGGCGCGGGCGCTCGCCTGGGTCGCGACCGGAGGACTGCTCGTGGCGCTGCTCTCGACGCTCGCCGAGCGCGTGATCTTCCAGCCGAGCCCGGGCGTCGACCTCGAGCCCGACGCGCTCGGCATCGACGCCGGGTCGCTCTTCCTCGAGACGGCCGACGGCGTGCGCATCCACGCGTTCCACCTGCCCGGCGCGCCGCGCGCCGGGGCGCCGCGCGCGCTGCTCTTCCTGCACGGCAACGCCGGCAACGCGAGCCACCGGCTCCCGAACGCGTCGCTGCTCGCCGCGCTCGGCGTCGACGTGCTGCTGCTCGACTACCGCGGCTACGGACTCTCCGAAGGCCGCCCGAGCGAGGCCGGCGTCTACGCCGACGCGCGCGCCGGGCTCGCGCACCTCCTCGAGGAGCGCGACTTCGCGCCGGAGCGCGTGGTGCTCTTCGGCCGCTCGCTCGGCGGCGCGGTCGCCGTCGAGCTCGCGCAGGACCGCCCGCTCGCCGGCGTGATCCTCGAGAGCACCTTCACGAGCGTCGAGGACATGGCGCGCGGAATCGTCGGTCCGCTCGCGCGCCTCGTCGCCGGCGGCTTCGACTCGCGGGAGCGCATCGAGCGGATGCGCGCGCCGCTGCTCTTCTTCCACGGCGACCGCGACGAGGTCGTGCCGTACGGGCTCGGCCGCGAGCTCTTCGCAGCGGCGCCGGAGCCGAAGGCCTTCGAGACGCTCGCCGGCGCCGGCCACAACGACACCGTCGAGGTCGGCGGCCGCGCCTATCTGGCCCGGATCGGCCGCTTCCTCGACGAAGTGGCCCCGTGAGCTGGTAGGGTGGTGCCGCGGCTCCATCGTGGCCGCGCGCGGAGGCCTCGCCCATGGCGTTCTCGGAGCGGCATCGGCGCTTCCTGCTCGTCGAGCAGGGCGTCGTTCCAGCGGTCTTCAACCTCGTGCTGAACGGAGCGATCGCGTGGCTGCTCTTCCGCAAGGTGGCGCACGTGCCGCTGTGGGGCGAGTCGAGCGTCGGGGTCGACCTGCTCGCGACCGCGTTCCTGCTGCCCTTCCTGACCTGTCTGATCGTCAGCGCGCTGGTCGCGCGCCACGTGCGCGACGGCAAGGTGCCGCCGCTGCCGGCGGGACAGCTGCCCCACACGCGCTGGTTCGAGCGCTCCTCCGGAGCGCGGGCGCTGCTGCTCGGCGCCGCCGGCGTCGTGTTCGGCGCACTGCCGATCGTCTGGGCGCTGAGCCTCGCGCAGGCGCAGCCGCTGCCTTCGCTCTCGTTCGTGACCTTCAAGGCCGTCTGGGCGGCGCTGCTGGCGCTGGCGATCACGCCGGTGGTGGGCTGGTGGGCGCTCGCCCGCGCGTCGGCCGCGCCGGGTGCGGCGAGCCGATGAGCACCCCCACCGCCCCGGTCCGGATCGTCGGCAGCTACGTCTCCCCCTACGTGCGCAAGGTACTCGTCGCGCTCGACCGCAAGGGCATCGCGTACGAGATCGACCCGGTCGTTCCGTTCTTCGGCGACGAGCGCTTCGGCGCGCTCTCGCCGCTGCGCCGCATTCCGGTGTACCAGGACGGCGAGGTCACGCTCTGCGACTCGACGGTGATCTGCGAGTACCTCGACGACCGCCACCCCGACCCGCCGCTGCGCCCCTCCGGCGCGGCCGAGCGCGCGCGGGCGCGCTGGCTCGAGGAGTTCGCCGACACGCGCCTCGCACAAGTCGTGATCTGGCGGCTGTTCAACGAGGTCGCGATCAACCCGCACGTCTGGGGCATCCCGACCGACGAGGCGGTGCTGAAGCAGGCGCTCGAGGTCGAGCTGCCGCAGGTGCTCGACTACCTCGAGACGCAGCTCCCCGAGGAGGGCTTCCTGTTCGGCGCCGAGCTCGGCACCGCGGACGCATCGGTCGCGGCCTTCTTCCGGAACGCCGCGTTCGCGCGCTACCGCGTCGACGCCGCGCGCTGGCCGCGTACCGCGGGCTTCGTCGAGCGCGCGCTCGCGCACGAGAGCTTCCAGAAGCTCGTGCCCTACGAGGATCTCTCGATCCGGACGCGGATTCCGCGGGTGCGCGAGGCGCTCGCGAAGGCCGGCGCGCCGCTTTGCGCCGAGACCTTCGCGACCGACACGCCGCGCCGCGGCATGATGGCGACCTGAACGGTGGCCGGCGGCCCGATCCTCGTCACCGGCGCGAACGGACAGCTCGGGCTGCGGCTGTGCCGGCGGCTCGTCGGCGAGCGGCCGGTGCGCGCGCTGGTGCGCTCGGAGCGCGCCGCGGAGAAGGTGCGCGCGATGCCGGCCGACGCGCGGCCCGAGGTCGCGATCGTCGACTACGCGGACGCCGCTCGGCTCGCCGAGCGCGCCGCCGGCTGCGACGCCGCG
>CAZQYK010000014.1:0-5540 GCA_964597285.1 uncultured Spirochaetales bacterium | reverse complement strand
GCCCGTCAGCGCGACCGGCGCCGCTCCTTCGCCGCGGCGAGCCCGCGCGCGGCGAAGCGCTGCGCCTCCGCGAGCCACGCGAGCCGCTCGCGCGGCGTGCGCGCGAGCCACGCGCGCCGCTGCCGCTCGGCGTGCAGCGCGAAGCCGGCGTCGCGCTTCTCGTCAGTCATCGCCCGACCCCCGCTCGCGCGCGATCGCCTCGAGGAGGCGGACGTCGTCGAGGTCCTGCGGCCGTCCGGCGCGGCGCTTCATCGCGACCAGATCCTCGAGGCTCGCCACGGCGACGCGCACGTCGCCGAGGTCGACCCACAGCGCCCGCTGCCAGGCCTCCTCGAACGGGAACGGCTCCTCGACGAAGAGATCGACCTCGGTCAGCGGGTGCTCCGGGCTCGCGAGCGAGAAGACCGTCATCTGCTTGTTCCGGATCCATTCGGCGCGCTTCGCCGGGTCGGCGAAGTCCTCGGCGGCGACGGGCACACGCGGGCGGTAGCCGAGTCCGCCGAGCGCCGACAGTGCCGCGCGTGCGTTGTCTGCGTCGAGCGCGACGACCAGGTCGAGGTCGGCGGTGAAGCGCGGATGGCCGTGCAGCAGGACCGCGACTCCGCCGACGACGAGATAGCGCACGCCATCTCGCTCCAGCGCGGCGAAGACGGCCTCGTAGCTCCCGGCCACGGTGGCCAGCCTAGCGCCCCGCGCCGAGGCCGGCCGCGTCGCGGCAGGCGTCGAGCACCGGGCGCGCGATCGCGCGGGCGCGGCGCGCGCCGTCGGCGAGCGCGTCGTCGACCTCGGCGGGGCGCGCGGCGAGCGCCGCGCGGCGCTCGCGCATCGGCGCGAAGTGCGCGTTCATCCGCTCGAGCAGGTCCTTCTTCACGTCGCCGTAGCCCAGGCCGCCGGCGCGCGCGCGCGCGAACATCTCGTCGCGCTCGTCCGGCGCCGCGAAGAGCGACCAGAGCTGGAACAGGTGCGTCTTCGGGTCCTTCGGCGCCTCGACCGGCGTCGAGTCGGTGACGATCCCCATCACCGATTTCTTGATCTCCTTGGCGCTCGCGAACATCGCGATCGTGTTTCCGTAGGACTTGCTCATCTTGCGCCCGTCGGTGCCGGGCACGACCGCGACCTCGTCGGGGATGTAGGGCTCGGGCAGCACGAGCAGATCCTCGCCGTAGGCGTTGTTGAAGCGCTGCGCGATGTCGCGCGCCATCTCGATGTGCTGCTTCTGGTCCTGGCCCACCGGCACGAGGTCCGAGCGGTAGAGCAGGATGTCGGCCGCCTGGAGCACCGGGTAGGCGAACAGGCCGTGGTCGGCCGGCTGGCCCTGCGCGACCTTGTCCTTGTACGCGTGCGCGCGCTCGAGCAGCCCCATCGGCGTCACCGTCGACAGCAGCCACGCGAGCTCGGTCACCTCCGGCATGTCGGACTGGCGGAAGAGCATCGCGCGCGCCGGGTCGAGGCCGCAGGCCAGGTAGTCGAGCGCCACCGCCCGGGTGAACGCGCGCCGCTGCGCGCCGTCGCGCACGCTGTTCATCGAGTGGTAGTCGGCGATGAAGAGCAGCATCTCGTGCTCTTCCTGGAGCGCGACGAACTGGCGCAGCGCGCCGAAATAGTTGCCGACGTGGAGGAAGTCGCCGGAGGGCTGGACGCCGGACAGGACCCGCACTAGCGCACCGGGGTGAGCCAGTGCGCGAAGGCCGGGTCGTCGCCGCGCGCGGCGCGGCGGAAGCGCTCGGCCAGGCGCTCGCTCACCGGGCCCGGCACTGCGCCGGCGAGCGGCTTGCCGTCGACGCTCTCGATCGGCCAGACGCCGGCCGTCGTGCCGGTCAGGAAGGCCTCGGACGCGCGCGCGAGCTCGTCGGGGCGGATCGCGCGCTCCTCGACGCGCAGCCCCTCGTCGCGCGCGAGCTCGAGGATGCTGCGCCGCGTGACGCCGAGCAGCACCTTCGCCTCGGGCGGCGTCGCGACGGCGCCCTGCGCGTCGACGACGAAGACGTTCGTCGTCGGGCCCTCGGCGAGGTTGCCGTCCTCGTCGACGAGCAGGATCTCGTCGTAGCCGGCGCGCCGCGCGTTCCACTTCGCCAGCATCGGCGAGGTGTAGTTGCCCGACACCTTCGCCTGCGGCGGCACGATGTCGTCGCGCCGGTTGCGCACCGACTTCTCGATCCAGATCTTCAGCGTCTTCGGCCGGTGCGGCGCGGAGGGCTTGCCGGCGTTGACGTCGGCCTGGGGGTCGTAGGCGGCGATCGCGACCGCGACGTGCGGGTCGAGCGGCACGACGTCGACCTCGACCGACGGCAGGTACGCGCTCACCTTGACGGCGGTGGCGCCGGGGTTCGCGCGCACCGTCTCGAGGATCCCGCCCTCGATCGCGCCGCGGCCGAGCGTGAGGGGAAGACCCACCAGCTCGGCCGAGTGCAGCAGTCGGTCGACGTGCTCGCGCATCCGGAACACGGCCGGCCCCCGCGCCGTCTCGTGGACGCTCATGTAGTCGAAGACGAGCGAGCCGCGCTGGAGGCTGTGCGACAGCACGTGGACCGTGGCGGACTCCCACGGAACCAGCTCGCCGTCGATCCAGATCTGCCGGCGAGTTGCCGATGCGGGAGCTGCGGAACGGTCGCCCATGCGGCGGGCAGGGTAGCCCCCGCGGGCGTCGGCTCCCAGGGAGGGAGCCTCCGATTCCGCGCCACGTGAGGGACCCCGATGCACACATCCCGTACCGGAGGCTTCGAGATGCTGCTGAAGCGGGCGACGAGCAAGGCCGGCGAGATCTGGACCGCGACCGCCGACCTGTACCGCGAGATGGCCCTGTCCGCGCTCCGCCTGGTGCCCGGCCGCCGCTAGACCCCGGTAGGCGCGGGGCGGATGCCTGACCCCCGCGCGCCTGCCCCTACCGGGTCGCGGCGGCCCGCGCCGCGGCGTCGCCCTCGGACGCCGGCGCCCCGGCGCCGGGCTCTCCGGCCGCGAGGTCGCCGTTGCGCATCTCGCTCGCGCGCCGCCGCGCCTCCTCCTCGCCGAGCCGACGCTGCAGCGCCTGGAGGTGCGGCTCGTTGAGCTTGAGCCACGTGCGGGCGGTGATCACGAGCGCCATCGAGAACGACACGCCGGCGATCAGCGCCATGTCGGTCGACGTGAAGCCGAGGAAGGTGGGGTTGTAGATCGTCGTCATCGCGACGGCCTTCAGCACGAACCCCACGGCGACGCTGCCGGTGCCGAGCAGGATGAACAGGTCCACGATCGGCAGTACGTTCATTTCGACCTCCGAACAGCCCCGGGCATCGTAAGCGGGACGGGCCCCGGAGCCAAGCGCAGAGTCGGGCCCGGACCGGGGGCCGGATGCCACGCGCGGGGCTTGCACTCGACCGGTCGGTGCAGATAGAAGAGCCGCTGGGCCTCCTGCGGTGATCGCGGGATCTGGAGGCGGCATCGGGGTCGGGGAGCGAGTCCCCCGGCCGGGTCGATCGTCGGAAGAGGGTTGCCCCCATGCCCACGCACGCCTACCTCGTGTGCCCGAAGTGCGACGTGGATGCAGAGGACGGCGGCCTCGCAACGCGGCGACGAGTGCCGCCCGGCGCGGATGGAGCCCGCGCCGGCTCCGGGCTAGAGTCGCCCCCCTCCCCGCCCGCCCGGCCCTCCGGGCAGCGCAGGACCCAGGCCGACGTAGCTCAGCTGGTAGAGCAGCTGATTCGTAATCAGCAGGTCACCGGTTCGAATCCGGTCGTCGGCTCCAGACTCCGCCCGGCGGAGGTCGGGCGCTAGGCGCCGAGCGGCAGCTCCCAGCGCAGGCCGTCGAAGCGGGAGAAGCCGCGGTCGTGGGTCGCGAGGATCAGGCCGTGTTCGATCGCGAGCGCGGCGAGGTGGGCGTCGGGGACGTGGCGGTGCTGCTGGCAGTTCTCGAGCACCAGGCGCTCGAGGATCTCGTCGTGACGCGGACCGGGCACGGGAACGAAGACGGGCTCGCAGTCGAGCCACTCCCGCACGAGAACCCAGGCTTCGGCGAGGGTGGGAGGAAACTCGTGGATCCGTGCATTCGCCGCGAGGCGGACGAACGCGAGCAGGCTCGGCCACGGAAGGCCGACCGCCTGCGTTCCGTTCAACCGCTCCTCGAGCCAGGTGGCGGCGGCCTCGTGCTGGGGATACTCGCGAATCGCCGCGTACAGGAGCAGGTTCGCATCGACGACGATCACCGGAAGTCGTCGCCTTCCCCGAGCTCGAGCGCCTCGGTCACGCTCACGACCTCGTGGCGGATGCGGCCGACGGACAAAGGCTTCAGCTCGTAGCGGCGGGGCTTCTCCCGCCGCCGATCGCCGAGCCGCCGCTGCCGCACCTCGCGCAGGAGGTCGTTGACGACGGCCTTGAACGGCTTGCCGGTCCGACTCTGCTCGTCCTCGAGGAGGCGCTCGTTGTCCTCGTCGAGCGTCAGGGTGTGGCGGCCCACGGCGATCTCCGGAGATGTCAGGAGCATATATAGTTGATGTCTTGATGTCAAACGGAGAACCCGCCCGGAGACCCGAGGCGTCCGGCATCCTGCCCCCGCGATGACGACTCCCGGTTCCGACGCGCTCGCAGCGGCCCTGGTCGGGGTCGCGCTGTTCGCGGTCTACGCGTCCGGCGCGCCGTCGGCGATCTACGTCGGGGACAGCGGGGAGCTCGCGACGGCGGTCGAGGTGCTCGGGATCCCGCACCCGACGGGCTACCCGCTGTACGTGCTGCTCGGGAAGCTCTGGTGTCTGGCGCTGCCGTTCGGGTCGGTGGCGTGGCGGCTCGGGCTCTTCTCGGCCGCGTGCGCGGCGGGGGCGTGCGCGCTGCTGTACGCGCTGCTGCGCCGCGCGGGTGGCGTGCACCCGCTCGCGGCACTCTTCGGCGCGTTGCTGCTCGCGTTCTCTCCGTCGTTCTGGAGCCAGGCGAACATCCCGCGCGTCTACGCGCTGAACGCGCTCTTCGTCGTGCTCGCGCTGTGGGCCGGGTGGCGCTGGTACACGCGGCGTGGCGGCGCGCGCCTCGCGCTCGTCGCGTTCGTCTGCGGGCTCGGCGCGTCGAACCACACCTATCTCGCGGTGTTCGGGCTCGCGTTCGCGGCGTTCGCGCTCGCGGTCGAGCCTTCGCTGCTGCGCCGGCCGCGCGAGATCGCGGCGGCGGCGGCGGCCGCGCTCGCGGGCCTGCTGCCGTACGCCTACCTCCCGCTGCGCTCGCGCGCCGACCCGCTGCTCGACTGGGGCGACCCGGAGACGCTCGACCGATTCCTCGACGTCGTGCTGCGCCGCGACTTCTGGGAGCGCGCGTGGCTCGAGTCGCCGGCCGACCTCGCGCCGATCGCGGCCGACTGGGCGCGGAGCCTCTTCGCCGAGTCGGCGTTCGCGGGACCGACGCTCGCCCTGCTCGCGCTCGCCGCAGCGCGCGGGCGCGGCTGGCCGGTGGCGCTGCCGCTTCTCGCGATGCTCGCGAACCTGGCGTCGATGGCGCTGCACGGCTCGCACTCGGACCTCTTCGTCTGGCACCGCTACTACATCCCCTCCTACGCGATGGCGGCGCTCCTCGCCGGGCTCGGC
>CAZQYK010000013.1:0-3036 GCA_964597285.1 uncultured Spirochaetales bacterium | reverse complement strand
AGAGCCGCGAGTGCGTCGAGATCGCGCGGCGCATCCAGCAGGCCGCCGGCGAGGGCGTGCGCTTCGACCGCATCGCCGTGCTGCTGCGCTCGCCGGAGGCCTACGCGCCCTTCCTCGCCGAGGCGCTGCGGCGCGCCGGCGTGCCGGCGCACTTCGCGCGCGGCACGCGCCGGCCCGACCCGAGCGGACGCGCGCTCGTCGCGCTGCTCGCGTGCGCGGCCGAGGGCCTCTCGGCGCGCGCGTTCGCCGAGTACCTGTCGCTCGGCGAGGTGCCGCTGCGCGGCGCGTCGGGCGAGCCGCCGCCGGCCGCGCCGGCCGGCGAGCGCTGGGTGCCGCCCGACGAAGAGCTCGTCGGCGAGCGGCTCGCCGAGCAGCTCGGCGCGCGCGACGCCGGCGGCGGCGAGCCCGACGTCGCGGCCGGAGACGGAACGCTGCCGGTGCCGCGCCGCTGGGAGCGGCTGCTCGTCGACGCCGCGGTGATCGGCGGGCGCGAGCGCTGGAGCCGCCGGCTCGACGGCCTCGCGCGCGAGCTCGAGCGCCAGGCGGCCGACGTCGACGACCCCGACGGCCCGACCGCCGCGCGGCTGCGCCGCGACCGCGCCGACCTCGACGCGCTGCGCGCGTTCGCGCTGCCGCTCGTCGACGCGCTCGCCGCGCTGCCCGAGCGCGCGAGCTGGGGCGAGTGGATCGACGCGCTCTCGGCGCTCGCCGCACGCGCGCTGCGCAGCCCCGAGCGCGTGCAGTCGGTGCTCGCGCAGCTCGCGCCGATGGCCCGGGTCGGCCCGGTCGGGCTGCGCGAGGTGCAGCTCGTGCTGACGCCGCGCCTGCAGGAGGTGGCCGAGCCGCCGCCCCGCGTGCGCTACGGCAAGGTCTTCGTCGCGACGCCCGAGGCCGCGCGCGGCCTCGACTTCGAGCGCGTGTTCGTGCCGGGCCTCGCCGAGAAGCTCTTCCCGCGCAAGATCGCCGAGGAGCCGATCCTGCTCGACCGCGCGCGTAGCGCGCTCGGCGCCGGCCTCGCGACGAACGCCGAGCGCCTCGACGCCGAGCGCCTCGCGCTGCGCCTGTGCGCCGGCGCCGCGCGCGAGCGCGTCGTGCTCTCGTATCCGCGCCTCGACGCCGACGGCTCGCGCCCGCGCGTTCCTTCGTTCTACGCGCTCGAGGCGCTGCGCGCCGCCGAGGGCGTGCTGCCGGGCTTCGACGAGCTCGCCCGACGCGCCGAGCGGCTCGGCGAGTCGCGGCTCGGCTGGCCCGCGCCCGAGCGCCCGGAGCTCGCGATCGACGAGGCCGAGTACGACCTCGCGCGCCTCGACGCGCTCGAGAGCGTCGACCCGGAGCGGCGCGCCGGCACCGCGCGCTACCTGCTCGGCGCGAACCCGCACCTCGCGCGCGCGCTGCGCTTCCGCGCGCGGCGCTGGCCGCCGGGCTGGACCGTCGCCGACGGCCTGGTCGAGCCGGGCGAGGCCGGCCGCGCGGCGCTCGCGCCGCACGCGCTCGCCGCGCGCAGCTTCTCGCCGACGGCGCTCCAGAACTACGCTTCCTGTCCGTACAAGTTCTTCCTGTACGCGGTGTGGAAGCTCGCGCCGCGCGACGTGCGCGAGGCGATCGAGGAGCTCGACCCGCTGCAGCGGGGCTCGCTCGTGCACGAGGTGCAGTTCGAGCTCTTCGGCGCGCTGCGCGACGCGGACCTGCTGCCGGTGCGTCCCGCGACGCTCGCGGCGGCGTGGGGCCAGCTCGACACGGTGCTCGAGAAGGTGGCCGCGCACTACGAGGACGACCTCGCGCCGGCGATCGAGCGCGTGTGGCGCGACGGCGTCGAGGGCGTGCGCGCCGACCTGCGCGAGTGGCTGCGCCGCGCGAGCGAGGACGACTCGGGCTTCGTGCCGGGGCACTTCGAGCTCTCGTTCGGTCTGCCGGGACGCCGCGACGCCGACCCGGCCTCGCGCGACGAGCCGATCGCGCTCGACTGCGGCCTCTCGCTGCGCGGCTCGATCGACCTCGTCGAGCGCGCGGCCGACGGCCGGCTGCGCGCGACCGACCACAAGACCGGCAAGGAGCGCTTCCGGTCCGGCGGCGTCGTCGACGGCGGCCGCGCGCTCCAGCCGGTGCTCTACGCCCTGGCGGTCGAGAAGCTCTTTCCCGACGCGTGCGTCGAGTCGGGGCGCCTGTACTACTGCACCTCGGCCGGCGGCTTCGAGGAGCGCGAGGTCCCGCTCGACGCGGCGGCGCGCGACGGCGCGCGGGCGGTCGCCGAGACGGTCGGCGCGGCCCTCGGCGACGCCGAGCGCGCGCCCTTCCTGCCGGCGGCGCCCGACGCGGGCGCGTGCCGCTGGTGCGACTACCTGCCGGTGTGCGGTCCCTACGAGGAGCTGCGCACGCGTCGCAAGTGGGCGCCGCCGCTCGAGGCGCTCGCCTCGCTGCGGAAGCTCCGGTGACGCCGACGCGTCGCTCGAAGGACTCGCCGCGCGCGCTCGTCGACGCCGAGGCGCGGCGGTGCATCGAGGAGGACCTCGACCGCACGCTCTTCGTCGAGGCCGCGGCCGGGACCGGGAAGACGACGGCGCTCGTCGGGCGCATCGTCGCGCTGCTGCGCAGCGGCCGCGCGGCGCTCGACGGGATCGTCGCGCTGACCTTCACCGACAAGGCCGCCGGCGAGATTCGGCTGCGGCTGCGCGCCGAGATCGTGCGCGCGCGGGTCGACCCGCGCACCGACGCCGAGGCGCGCCGGCGCCTCGACGCGGCGCTCGAGCAGCTCGAGCTCGCGCGCATCGCGACGATCCACGCCTTCTGCGCGGACCTGCTCCAGGAGCGGCCGGTCGAGGCGCGCGTCGACCCGCTCTTCGCGGTCGCGTCGCCCGACGACGCGGCGCGCCTGCTCGAGCGCGCCTTCGACGACTGGTTCCAGCGCACGCTCGCGGATCCGCCCGAGGGCGTGCGGCGGATGCTGCGCCGCCGGCCGCGCGGCGCCGACGCGCGCGGCGCGCGCGAGACGCTGCTCGCCGCCGCGCGGGCGCTCGTCGAGCACCGCGACTTCGCCGC
>CAZQYK010000012.1:0-3158 GCA_964597285.1 uncultured Spirochaetales bacterium | reverse complement strand
GAGCGCCGGCGACTCGATCGCGGCCGGGCGCTGCGCGAGCGCGAGCAGCGCCGCCGAGCCGAGCGCCGCGCCGGCGCGCAGCGCCGCGCCGCGCACGCCGGCCCCCTATCTCCCCTCCCCTCCCTCGCGGCGCAGCCGCGCGAGCAACGCCTGGAAGCCGGGGTCCGCGCGCAGCGCGTCGCGCGCCGCGCGGCGCAGCCGCGTCACCGCCTCGTCGGGCAGCCGGAAGCTCGTCGCCTGCCCGTTCAGGTACGCGCGCTCCTCGGGATCCTTCACGTCGACGAAGCTCGTCTCGATCAGGTGCAGCCGCTGAGGCGGGTCCCAGCGCAGCGTGCGCGCGTTCGCCGCGGCGAAGCTCTGCCGCAGCAGCTCGACCGTCTCGAGGTTGTAGCGGTTGACCTGCGCGCTCGTCACGGCGTCGAGGATGAACGACAGCGACAGCGGCAGGTCGAAGGCGTCCCACTGCACGTCCGGCGTCGTCTGGGCGTTGACGATCAGCAGCACGACGTGGCGCGCGCGGTCGCCGGGCGGGCGCCGGCGCGGCACGTCGCGCCGGGCCCAGGTCTCGAAGGGCCCGCGCACGCCGAGGTTGTCCGAGATCACGCCGTCGACGAGGCGCACGAAGCGGCGCTCCTGCGCGAGGTAGCCCGCGAGGTTGCCCGCGTTGACGTACTCGCGATCGAGCGTGCTGCTCTCGAACTGCGCCTCGCGCACCCACGCCGGCGCCTCGAAGCCGCAGTCGCCGTAGTTGCGCAGCGTGATCGGCGAGAGCACGAGCGGCACCGCCGACGACGCGGCGACCGCGCGCGAGATCGGGTAGCGCGACAGATCCGAGCACAGGTAGTCGAACTGCTCCTGGACGAACGCGAACGGGCTGCCGGTCGTCAGGTCGGTCGCGTGGATCGCGACGTAGGGCGCGTCGCGGTGCGCGAGGTCGCCGAAGCGCGCGCCGCCGAAGATGCGGACGTCATAGTAGTCGGCCGCGAGGTCGCTGCGCGCCCAGTACGGCGACAGCAGCTTCAGCCAGTTCAGCGGCATCAGCACCTGCGAGACCAGGCCCGACTGCACGTCGTGCTCGAGGAAGCGCTCGCGAAAGTCGGCGAACAGGCCGCGGCCCTCGAGGCCGAGGTAGGCCGCGGTGAAGCTGCCGCCCGACACGCCGGAGACCGCGTCGACCTCGTCGAAGAGGCTGCGGACGCGGCCGTCGAACGCGACGTGCGTGACCGCGAGCTCCTCGAGCACGCCGTACGCGAACGCCGCGGCGCGCGTGCCGCCGCCCGAGAACGCGAGCACGAGCAGCAGCTCGTCGGAGTCGTCGGGCCGGTCGTGGTCCCCGATGCGGTAGCCGTGGTCCGGGTCCCAGCGCTCGAGCGGCTCGTTCACCGGGAAGTAGGTGCCGCAGGCGCACCACGCGAGCGCGAGCGCGGCGGCGGCGGTTCGGAGCGGGCGGCGGGTCATCGGCGGCGGCTCTCGGGAACGGCGGGGCAGTGCGGTTGTACCACGTCCGGGGCGGACCGGGCGACGCGGAGCGCGTCGGTCGGCGTCGGCGCCTCGATGCCGCGGGTCAAACCCGCTCGAGCACGAGCAGCTCGTCGACGGTCTGGCGGCGGCGGATCAGCCGCGGCGCGCCGCGCTCGAGCAGGATCTCCGGCGCGAGCGGGCGCGAGTTGTAGTTGCTCGCCATCGACGCCGCGTACGCACCGGCGTCGCGGATCGCGACGAGGTCGCCGACCCGGGCCTCCGGCAGCTCGCGCGGCACGACGACGCCGCCGGCGTCCTGCGTGAAGACGTCGCCCGACTCGCACAGCGGCCCGGCGACGACCGTCGGCTGCGGCGGGCCCGGCGGCGCGCCGCCGCCGGCCGGCACGACGTCGATCGCGTGGTAGGCGCCGTACATCGCCGGCCGCATCAGGTCGTTGAAGCCGGCGTCGACGACGACGAAGCGGTTCGGGCCCTCGCGCTTCGCGGCGCGCACGCGCGCGACGAGCACGCCGGACTCGGCGACGAGGTAGCGGCCGGGCTCGATCTCGAGCGACACGGCGTGGCCGACGAGCTCCTCGACGCGGCGGCGGGCGCCGTCCCAGAGCGCGTGCAGCGCGCCCGTGTCGAAGGCCGCGTCGTCGGGCCGGTACGGCACCGGGAGCCCGCCGCCGCCGGAGATCGCGCGCACGTCGACGCCGAGCGCGCGCACCTGCTCGACCATCGCGTCGCAGACGCGGCGCAGGTGCTCGAAGTCGGCGCCGGAGCCGATGTGCATGTGCAGCCCGACGAGGTCGAGGCGGTACTTCTCGACGTGGCGCAGCGCCTCGTCGAGGTAGGCGTGCCAGATGCCGTGCTTGCTCCACGGGCCTCCGGTGTTGGTCTTGCGGCTGTGGCCGTGGCCGAAGCCCGGGTTGACGCGGATCCAGACGCGGTGGCCCGGATTGCGGCGCCCGAGCTGCTCGAGCACGTCGGCCGAGCCGGCGTTCACCGGCACGTCGCACGCGACGACGCGCTCGAGCGTCGCCTCGTCGATCAGGTCGGCGGTGTAGACGACGCCGGCCGGCTCGCCGCGCCCGTCGTAGCCGGCCTCGAGCGCGCGCTCGATCTCGCCGAGCGACACCGCGTCGACGCAGGCCCCGGCCTCGCGCAGCAGGCGCAGCACGTGCACGTTCGAGCACGCCTTCTGCGCGAAGCGCACGACGTCGAAGTCGCGCAGCGACGCGAGCCGCTCGAGGATCGTCTCGGCGTCGTAGAGGTAGTACGGCGTGCCGTGCTCTTCGGCGAGTCGGCGCAGCAGGTCGTCGGAAGCCCGCATCCGCGTCAGTGTACGGGCACCCGGCCGGACGCCGCCACGCGAGCCCGTCAGGCGCGGACGAGGCCCAGGCGCAGCGGCTCGCCCTCGATCGTCGCCTCGTGCACGTGCGCGCCGGCCTCGGGCGGGGCGCCGACGCGGACGTCGACGGCGAGCGTCTCGCGGCCGAGGTCGCCGGTGCGCGGGCGCACCGCGGAGAGCAGGCGCTCGGCGCCGTCGAGCGTCAGCCGGATGCGGCCCGCGTACTCGAGGTCGAGCTCCTTGCGGAAGCTCTGCACGCGGTTCAGCACCTCGCGGAACAGGCCCTCCTCGACGAGCGCGTCGTCGAGGGTCGTGTGCAGCACGACGACGCCGGCGCCGCCGG
>CAZQYK010000011.1:0-3327 GCA_964597285.1 uncultured Spirochaetales bacterium | reverse complement strand
GCGGCTGCGCGACGCGCTCGGCCGCCTCGCCGGCGGCGCCGAGCCGGTCGAGCGCTTCAAGGGGATCTTCCGCACCGAGGAGGGCACGAGCCGGCTCGAGATCGCCGGCGGCGCGCTGCACGACCGGCTGACCTCGTACCGGCGCGACAGCCGTGCCGACGCGATCGTTCGCGGCGACGCCGCGGCGCTCGACCGCGTCGAGGCCGCGCTCGCGGTGGCCGTGATGGGCGACGAGGAGCTGCGCCCCGACGCGAGCCGCATCGAGTGGGTGCTGCCCGACGGGCGCGTGCACGCGACCGACCGCGACGCGCTGCTCGCGCTGCCCGGCGGCGTGCCCGACGTCGCCGGGCGCTTCCCGAAGCGCCGCGGCGCCGCCGCGCGCGTCGAGGCGGTGCTCGCGGAGCTCGCGCTGCCGGCCGAAGGCACGGCCGTCGTCGTCGCCGGCGACGGCTTCGCGAGCGAGCCGGTGCCGATCGGCGTGCTGCGCCACGGCGTGCTGCTCCACAGCCTCGACGGCGAGCCGCTACCCGCGGTGGAGGGCGGCCCGTTCCGGCTGCTGATCCCGGCCGACGCATCGCCCGAGCCGGTCTCGTGCGCGAACGTGAAGGGCGTCGCGAAGGTGGTGATCCGCGGCTCCGGCCGCGCTTGACTAGTGCGTCGCGCTCGACACGCCGCGGCCGGCCGGACCGCGCAGCGCGAGCAGCGTCTGCACGAGGCTCACGACGAGGCCGCTGCCGAAGAGCGCCACGAGGAAACCGAACGCGGCGAGCCCCGCGGTGCTGCCGTTCGCCTGCGCGCGCAGGCACAGGCTCACGAAGAGCGACAGCAGCGCCAGGTACATGCCGCAGGTCCCGAGCCACTCGACGATCGCCCGCCGCTGGCTCTCGGCGCTGAACGAAACGACGAGCCACGCCACGACGAGCACGGCGAGGCCCGCGTAGCCCACGATCGCGATTCCAGACGTCGGTAGTGTCGGCATCTCCGCCTCCTTCGATCCGATCGCAGCGGCGCAGCGGCCGTCGGCGCTTCGCTCCGATCCGCCGGGATCCCCCTCGGGGCATCCCAGCGCTCCCACCCCTCTTCGGTCGATTCCCCGCCCCGCCCGAGTGGGGCAACCCCTACGCGTCGAGCCCCCGCAAGTGCTCGAGAATCCGCGCGCGGAGGCGGTCGGGCGTGAACCCGAAGTACTCCGCAAGGTCCGTGTACGGGGCCGAGGCCCCGAAGCGGTCGATGCCGTAGACCAGCCCGCGCGCGCCGACCAGCGCGTGCAGGCTCTGGCCGCGCGCGGCCTCGACGGCCACGACCGGCGGCCCGTCGCCGCTCGGGACGAGCGCGCGCCGCCACGCCTCGGGCTGCTCGGCGAAGAGCTCGAGGCACGGCAGCGACACGACGCGCGCCGGCACGCGGTCGGCCGCGAGCTTCTCGGCCGCCGCGCACGCGAGCGACACCTCGGAGCCGCTCGCGACGAGCACGACCTGCGGATCGGCGGGGTCGGCCACCGCGTACGCACCGCGCCAGACGTCGGCGGGGCGGAAGCCGGCCGGGCGCTCGAGCGGCGGCAGCTTCTGGCGCGTCAGCGCGAACAGCGTCGGGCCGCTCGTGTGGCGCGCGGCCCACGCGAACGCGGCGGCGGTCTCGACGCCGTCGGCCGGCCGCCACACCGGCAGGTTCGGGATCGCGCGCAGCGCGTCGAGCTGCTCGATCGGCTGGTGGGTCGGCCCGTCCTCGCCGAGGTAGATGCTGTCGTGCGTGAACACGAACAGCGACGGCACGCCCAACAGCGCCGCGAGGCGCAGCGACGGCCGCAGGTAGTCGCTGAAGATCAGGAAGCTGCCGCAGTAGGGCCGCAGCGTGCCGTCGAGCGCGATGCCGTTCGTGACCGCGCCCATCGCGTGCTCGCGCACGCCGAAGTGCACGTTCGTACCGGCGTAGAAGTCGGCGCCGTCGGAGGTGTCGCCGATCGTGCCGCGCCCCTTCAGGATCGCCGGCGCGTTCGAGCCGGCGAGGTCGGCCGATCCGCCGATCAGGTACGGCGCGGCCTCGGCGTAGCGCTCGAGCGCGACCGCGCCGTGGTTGCGCGTCGCGTCGGCGACGCCGTCGCGGCCGTCGGCGAGCCGCTCGACGAGGTCGTCGGGCACGTGGCGTTCGCGGGCGGCGTCCCACGCTCGCGCGGCGTCGGGGCGCGCGCGGCGCCACGCCTCGAGGCGCGCGTCGCGCTCGTCGCGCTCGGCGCGCTTCGCGGCGATCCGCTCGGCGAACCACGCGCGGACGTCGTCGGGCACGAACAGCTCGCGGTCGGCCGGCCAGCCGGCGCGCTCCTGGGCCTCGCGGACGTTGTCGGACCCGAGCGGCGCGCCGTGCGCCTTCGACTGCCCGGCGACCGCACTGCCGAGCCCGATCACGGTGCGCGTGCAGACGAGCGACGGACGGTCGGTCTCGGCGCGCGCGGCCGCGAGCGCGGCGGCGAGCCCGCCCGTGTCCTCGCCGTCGACCTCCTGCACGTGCCAGCGCTGCGCCTCGAAGCGCCGCCGCACGTCCTCGGAGAAGCACAGCGAGGTCGGGCCGTCGATCGTGATGCGGTTGTCGTCGTAGAGGTAGATCAGGTTGCCGAGCCGCCAGTGGCCGGCGAGCGAGCCGGCCTCGGCGGAGATCCCCTCCATCAGGTCGCCGTCGCTGACGACGCCGTAGACGGTGTGGTCGCCGGGCCCGTCGTCGCCGGCGTGGAAGCGCGCGCGCGTCGCGCGCGCGGCGAGCGCCATGCCGACGCCGTGCGCGAAGCCCTGGCCGAGCGGCCCGGTCGTCACCTCGACGCCCGGCGTGTCGCCGTACTCCGGGTGGCCGGGCGTCTTCGAGTGGAGCTGCCGGAACGCCGCGAGGTCCTCGAGCGACACCCCGTAGCCGTACAGGTGCAACAGCGAGTAGAGCAGCATCGACGCATGGCCGTTCGAGAGCACGAAGCGATCGCGCAGCGGCCACGACGGGTCGCCGGGATCGAAGCGCAGGTGCGCGTCCCAGAGTGCGAGCACCGGCCGCGCGAGCCCCATCGGCGCGCCCGGGTGACCGGAGTTCGCGCGTTGCACGGCGTCGACGGCCAGGAAGCGGATCGTGTGCTCGATGCGCTCCCGCAGCGCGGGGGTGAGGGGGGTCATCTCGCTCCGACGGTGGACTGTGGCGGCTGGGGGAGGTGCGGACGAGGTTACAACCGTTGGCCGGAGACGGGAAGCGCGCCGCGGCGGCGCGTGCAACCGCGTTCTACGCGCGCGGTCGCGGCGGCCGCAGCGAGCGCGGGCGCTACCCTGGCCCCCTCTCCCGCCGGAGCCCTGCCGT
>CAZQYK010000010.1:0-7803 GCA_964597285.1 uncultured Spirochaetales bacterium | reverse complement strand
GCGTCGAGCGCGATCTCTCCGGCGAACCAGAGCGCCGGCAGCGCCATCGCCGGAAGCCGCAGCGCCGTCGCGCGCTCGCCCAGGCCGACGCGCAGCGGAAGCCCGCCGCGCGCGAAGCGCAGCGTCGCGGCCGCGACGAGGCCGGCGACGAGCGCCGACGACCCGACCACCGGCGCGGCGCCGGGCGGGCCGGCGAACGCGTGCAGCGCGGCCTGGAGCTCGAGCTGCACGATCGCGAAGCACGCGAGGAACGGGCCGCCCCAGCAGCGCTCGAGCGCCGGCCCGACGAGCGCGAGCAGCGCGACGCTCACCGCGAGGTGCACCGCGCCGGCGTGCAGCGCGAACGAGGTCAGCGCGCCGGGCCGCGCGGGCGCGCCCGGCACGAGGCCCCAGCGCTGCGGGTCGGGTCCCGCGCCGGCGAGCCCCACCGCGCCGACCGCGAGCCACAGCGCCGCGAGCGCGAGCGTCACCCACGGAGAGCTCGGTCGGACGGACGGGTCGTCGGAGACCGGCTTCGGCATCGGCGGCGCGGGCACCTCGCGGAGAGGAGCGTCTGGGCGGCATCGACCGATCCGGATGGGCGCTGGAGTCGGCCCGGCGGCCTCGGCGCCATCGACCGATCCGGCCGCGCGGGAGTCGGGCCCGGGGGCGCCGCGGGCGTCCGGGCCGCGCCGGGACGGTAGACTGGACGCGTGCGGGACGCGCCGTCGGAGCTCGAGTCGATCGCCCGGGTGCGGATGCTGCGCTTCGGCCCGCGCGGCGCGCGGCGCGAGACCGACGCCGTCGCGCGCGAGGAGCCGCTCGAGATCCAGATCGGCGGCACGCCGCTCGCGGTCGTGATGCGCACGCCGGGCCACGACGTCGAGCTCGCGGCCGGCTTCCTCGTCAGCGAGCGCGTGATCGGCGGCTGGGACGACGTGGTCTCGGTGCGCCACTGCCGCGAGGCGGCGCACCCTGACGCGGCCGACAACGTCGTGCGCGTCGTGCTCGCCGACGGCGTGCGCGTCGACTGGGAGGCGCTGCGCCGCAACCTGTACGCGAGCAGCAGCTGCGGCGTCTGCGGCAAGGCGACGATCGAGAACGCGCTCGCGTGCGCGCCGCCCCTCGACGACCGCGCGCGCTTCGACGCTGCGCGGCTGCCGGACTGGGTCGCGCGCCTCGAGGCCGCGCAGCCGGGCTTCGCGCACACCGGCGGGCTGCACGCGGCGGGCCTGTTCGACGCGGCCGGTCGCCTGGTCGCCGCGCGCGAGGACGTCGGCCGCCACAACGCGGTCGACAAGGTGATCGGCCACTGTCTGCGCGAGAAGCACTGGCCGCTCTCGGGCCACGCGCTGCTCGTGTCGGGGCGCATCTCGTTCGAGATCGCGCAGAAGGCGCTCGCGGCGCGGGTTCCGCTCGTCGCCGGCGTGTCGGCGCCGTCGTCGCTCGCGATCTCGCTCGCCGAGCGCGCGGGGCTGACGTTGGTCGGCTTCCTGCGCGGCCGCGGCTTCAACGTCTACGGCGACGCGTCGCGCGTGGTCGCGACGCGGTGAGCGGGCGAGAGCGCAGCGCCGACGACGCCGCGCGCGACCCCGCCGAGCGCCGGCCGGCCGGCGGGATCGACGCCGTCCGGTCGCCCCTCGCGCGCGCGCGGCCGCTCGGCTGGCGGCGCGGGCTCGCCGCGCTGTCGCAGCTGAACCAGACGCGCGGCTTCGACTGTCCCGGCTGCGCGTGGCCCGACCCGCACGAACGCGCGGCGACGGAGTTCTGCGAGAACGGCGCGAAGGCCGTCGCACACGAGGCGACGCCGCGCCGCCTGTCGCGCGAGTTCTTCGCCGAGTGGTCGATCCCGGCGCTGCTCGCCCAGAGCGACCACTGGCTCGAGCAGCAGGGGCGGCTCGTCGAGCCGCTGCACCGCGCGCCGGGCAGCGACCACTACGCGCCAGTGTCGTGGGACGAGGCCTTCGCCGGCATCGCCGACGGGCTGCGCCGGCTCGCGTCGCCCGATGAGGCGGTCTTCTACACCTCGGGCCGCGCGAGCAACGAGGCCGCGTTCCTGTACCAGCTCTTCGTGCGCGCCTTCGGCACGAACAACCTCCCGGACTGCTCGAACCTGTGCCACGAGTCGAGCGGCGTCGGGCTCACGCAGACGATCGGCGTCGGCAAGGGCACCGTCGGCCTCGAGGACTTCGAGCGCGCCGACGCGATCTTCGTGATCGGGCAGAACCCCGGAACGAACCACCCGCGGATGCTGACGGCGCTCCAGGCCGCCGTGCGGCGCGGCGCGCGCATCGTCGCGATCAACCCGCTGCGCGAGCGCGGCCTCGTGCGCTTCGCGCACCCGCAGGAGCCGTGGACCTGGCTCGGGCGCGGTACCGCGCTCGCCGAGCTCTACCTCCAGGTGCGCGTCGGCGGCGACGTCGCGCTGCTGCAGGGCCTCGCGAAGGCGCTGCTCGAGGAGGAGGCGCGGCGGCCGGGGCGGGTGATCGACTGGCCCTTCGTCCGCGGCCGGACCCGCGGCTTCGCCGCGTGGCGCCGCGCGCTCGACGCGCGGCCGTGGGAGGCGCTCGCGGCCGGGAGCGGCCTCGAGCGCGAGCGGATCCGCGAGGCCGCGGCGGTCTACGCGTCCGCCGAGCGCGTGATCGTCTGCTGGGCGATGGGCCTGACCCAGCACGCGCACGGCGTCGCGAACGTGCAGGAGATCGTCAACCTGCTGCTGCTGCGCGGCAACGTCGGCGTCCCCGGCGCCGGTCCGTGCCCGGTGCGCGGCCACTCGAACGTGCAGGGCGACCGCACGGTCGGCATCACCGAGCGCCCCGGGGCCGCGTTCCTCGACCGGCTCGGCCGCGAGCTCGGCTTCGAGCCGCCGCGCGCGCCCGGGCTCGACAGCGTGGGCGCGATCCGCGCGATGCGCGACGGCCGCGTGCGCGCGTTCGTCGGCCTCGGCGGCAACTTCGCGGTCGCGTCGCCCGACCACGAGGTCACCGCCGCCGCGCTCCAGCGCTGCGACCTGACCGTGCAGATCTCGACGAAGCTGAACCGCTCGCACCTGCGCTGCGGCCGCGAGGCGTGGGTGCTGCCGTGCCTCGGGCGCAGCGAGCGCGACGTGCAGCTCTCCGGCCCCCAGTTCGTCAGCGTCGAGAACTCGATGAGCGTCGTGCACCGGTCGGAGGGGCGCCTCGAGCCCGCGTCCGACGCGCTGCGCAGCGAGCCGGCGATCGTCGCCGGCCTCGCGCGCGCGGTGCTCGGCCACGCGCCCGACGTGCCGTGGGAGCTGCTCGCGTCCGACTATGACCGCATCCGCGACGCGATCGAGCGCGTCGTGCCCGGCTTCGACGGCTACAACCGCCGCGTCCGCGAGCCCGGCGGCTTCGTGCTGCCGAGCGGCGCGCGCTCGCGGCGCTTCGACACGCTCGACGGGCGCGCGCACTTCACGGTGCACCCGCTGCCACCCGACGCGACGCCGCCGGGGCGCCTGCGGCTCACGACGCTGCGCAGCCACGACCAGTTCAACACGACGATCTACGGCTTCGACGACCGCTACCGCGGACTGCGCGGCGACCGCCGCATCGTGCTGCTGCACCCCGACGACGCGGCCGCGGCCGGTCTCGCGCCGGGCCAGCGCGTCGACGTCACGAGCCACTTCCGCGGCGAGACGCGCACGTTGCGCGGCTTCCGCGTCGTCGCCTACGACCTGCCGCGCGGCTGCGCCGCCGCCTACTACCCCGAGGCGAACCCGCTCGTCCCGATCGACAGCGTCGCCGAAGGCAGCGGCACGCCGACCTACAAGTCGATCGAGGTGTCGCTCCGGCCGAGCGACGAGATCGCCGATCAGTCCCCCGGCTCCGGCGTCGCGTCGCCGTAGCCGAGGCGCTCGAGCAGCTCGACGAGGCCGGGGTCGAGCTCGGCGCGCGGCGCGTCGGCGATCGCGTCGCCCGAGCGCAGGTCGACGAGCGAGGTCAGGCGGCGGCGCAGCACCGCCGCGGTCTCGCGCTCGGTGTCGCCGAGATCGCGCTGCTCCTCGGGGTCGGAGCGCAGGTCGTAGAGCTCGGCGCGGCCGTCGCGGTCCAGGATCAGCTTGTACGGGCCCGAGCGGATCGCGTGCAGGTCGCGCCACGCGGTCGACACGACCACCTCGCTCTTCTCCGGCGCGTCGGCGCGCCCGGCGATCAGCGGCCACAGGCTCGCGCCCTCGGCCTCGGGCGGCACCGGCAGCCCGAGGAAATCGAGCAGCGTCGGCAGCAGGTCGACCGTCTCGGTCGGCACCGCGATGCGGCGCGGCGCGACGCCGGCGTCGGGCGGAAAGCGCATCAACAGCGGCACGCGCAGCATGTCGTCGTAGAGCGTCCAGTTGTGTCCGAAACGGCCGTGTCCGAAGAAGGCCTCGCCGTGGTCGGCGGTGAGCACGATCAGCGCGTCGTCGTAGCGACCGGCGTCGCGCAGCGCGTCGAGCAGCGCGCCGAGGCCGGCGTCGGCCCACGCGAGGTTCGCGCGATAGCGCGCCTCGAGCAGCGCGATCGTCTCGGCGTCGGCCTCGCCGCGCTCGTTCGCGGCGAGCATCCGCTCCTGGAGCTCGGGCCACTCGAGCGCGCCGCGCCCGCCGCGGCGCGCGCCGAACGCGTCGCGGTGAGGCGGCGGTGGGTCGTAGGGCGTGTGCGGCTGCAGGTAGTGGAAGTACGCGAAGGTGTGGGTCGGCCCGAACTCGGCGATCACGCGCTCGAGCGACGCGCGGACGTCCTCGGGGAAGACGAGCTTGTACGGCGTCTCGGCGAAGGCCGGGTTCTCGACGAGCAGCCCGTCGGCGTAGATCTGCTGGTAGACCTCGTAGCCGCGGTGGAAGCCGAGGCGCGGCAGCCCGGCCATCGGGTTCGCGACGAAGCCGAACGAGCGCCAGCCGTGATCGCGCAGCCGCTCGGGCAGCGTGGGCGTCTGGAGCGGCTCCATCGTCTTCGGCTCGACGCGGTGCGTGGTCGCGCGCAGCCCGGTCAGCAGGCTCGCGACCGACGACACGGTGGTCGCCGTCTGGCTGTACGCGGCGTCGAACACGACCGACTCGCGCGCGAGCGCGGCGACGTGCGGCGTCGCGCCGGCCTCGGCGCCCCACGGCTCGAGGTAGCGCGCCGACGCCGAGTCGAGCGAGATCACGTAGACGTTCGTCGCGCGCGGCGCGCGCTCGGGCGCGGCCCCCGGCTCTCCGGCCGGATCGCCGGCCCCGCAGCCGCCGAGCAGCGCGAGCGCGAGCCCCGCGCGCCGCCGCGCGCTCATCGGCGCGGAAAGACGAGCTTCGTCTCGCACAGCTCGGTGCGCGCGAAGACCCCCTCGCGCACGTACGGGTCGCGCCCGACGATCGCGCGCGCCTCGTCGAGGTCGGCGGCCTCGAACACGACCAGGCTGCCGATCGGATCGCCGGCGTCGCCGACGAGCGGCCCGGCGTGGCGGATCCGGCCGGCCGCGTCGAGCGGCTCGAGCGCCTCGAGGTGGGCGGGCCGCAGCCGAGGGCGCCGGGCGGCGCCGTCGGGGCCGTCGTGTCCGATGAACGCGAACCAGGGCATGGGGCTCCTCCTGTCGGGAACGTCGTTCGCGCCGCGGCCCGCGTCAGGCGCGCCGTGCGCCGCCGGCCGCCGGCAGCGGCTCGGGGTCGCAGCCGAGCGCGCACACCGAGCGCGGCGACGCGTCGGCCATGCTCTCGGGCTCGATCTGGATCGTCGCGTGGTCGATGCCGTGGGCGCTGCCGAGCCGCGCGTAGGCGTCGGTCAGCAGCGCCTGCGATCCCTCGATGCGTGCGACGACGAGGTGGCACGAGAGCGCCACGCGCCCCTGGCCGAGCGTCCAGACGTGGAGGTCGTGGACGCTGCGGACGCCGGCGAGCCCGACGAGGGTGCGGCGCACGTCGTCGACCTCGAGGCCGCGCGGCGCGGCCTCCATCAGCACGTCGACCGCCTCGCGGATCAGGTGCCACGCGGAGTAGAGCACGAGCGCGGCGATCGCGAGCGAGGCCGCCGGGTCGGCCCACAGCCAGCCGAAACGCCACACGAGCAGGCCGGCGAGCATCGCGCCGACGCTGCCGAGCGCGTCCGACAGCACGTGCAGCCAGGCGCCCCGGACGTTCAGGCTCTGCTCGTGGCCGTCGCCGAGGATCGCGAGCGCGGCGAGGTTCACGAGCAGGCCGCCGGTCGCGATCGCGAGGACGGCGCCGCCCATCACCGGCGCTGGCGCGTCGAGGCGCTCGACCGCCTCGCCGGCGACGAGCAGCGCGACGACGACGAGCGCGACGCCCTGTGCGAGCGCCGCGAGGATCTCGGCGCGCGCGCGCCCGTAGGTCCAGCGGTCGCCGGCCGGCCGCGACGCGACCCAGGCCGCGAAGAGCGCGTGGGAGAGCGCGGCGACGTCGGAGGCCATATGGCCCGCGTCGGCGAGGAGCGCGAGCGAGCCGGTCCACAAGCCGCCGACGACCTCGGCGACGAGGTACGCGGCCGCGAGCGCGAGCGCGATCGCGAGGCGCCGCCGCGTCGAGCGCGGGCCGTGCGCGTGGTCGTGCGCGCCGCCGGGCATCGGCGCAGGATATCCCGACCGCGGCGCAGGCGGCTAAGATGGATCGCCCGCCGCCCTCACGCAGATGGCGACCCAGGCGCGCTGGGCGCGCTTCGCCGACGGCGCCGACGAGGTGCACCAGTGGCGCATCGCGCAGCGCACGATCGACGCGTACCGGCGCGACGGCCACACCAAGGCCGCGACCGGCAGCCTGCCGCTCTGAAGCGCCGCGCGCGGGCCGCTGCGCTCGCCGCGGCCGCGGCGCTCGCGGGCGCGTGCGTCGGGGTCTTCGGAAGCGGCGGGCCGATCGACGCGTGGGCGCGCGCGCAGCCGGAGCTGGCCGGCCGCGACGTCGGCCGCCTCGGCGACGCGACGCCGTACGTCGTCGCCGCCGACGGCGCGCTCGTGTTCTTCTGGTGCCGCTGGCCGCTCGACGCGCCGCTGCGCGTCGCGCTGCCGCCGGACGCCGGCCCCGCCGACCGCGCGCTGCTCGAGCACGCGCTGCGCGCGTGGGAGGCCGCGGTGCCGGGGCTGCGCTTCGAGACCGCGGGCGAGGGCGAGCGGACGCCGCTGCGGCTGCGCTTCCGCGAGCGCGGTCCCGAGGGCGCGCGCGCCGCGGCCGAATGCCGCGTCGAGTGGCCGATCGCCGCCGGGCCGCGGATCGCCGCGCGCCTCGTGCGCGCCGAGGTGTGGCTGCGCCGCGGCGAGCGCGACGCGTGGGGCCGCCCGGTGCCGCTGACCGACGCCGAGCGCCTCGGCAGCGCCGTCCACGAGCTCGGGCACGCGCTCGGCCTCCAGGGCCACGCGCGGCGCGGGCGCAGCGCGATGGTCCCCGACGCGGCCGCGGTGCGCCGCGTCGGGCGGGGGCTCCTCGCCGGCGACCCGCTGCACGAGCCGGCGCTCGCAGCGCTCTACGCGCTGCCGTCGGGGCGCGTCGTCGCGCGCCGCGCGCTCGGCCGCGGCTCGACCGCGGAGCCCGACCGCCTCGGCGCCGCGGCGCGCCGCCTCGGCGCCGCGGCGCTCGAGGTGCGGGTCGGCGACCGCGCGGCCCGGATCGGCTGGGAGGGCCCGGGGCGGAAGCTCGCGTACTACCTCCGGGAGCCATCTGAAGTCCTCGCTGGAACGCTGGATTTCGAGCGGGCGCTCGAGGCGTTCTAGCTCGCGCCCAGATCGAGCTCGCGCGCCTTCGCGGCGAGGTTCGCGGCCGGCGCGACCTCGCCGAGCGACTTCAGCACCACCGACAGGCGGTGGACGACCTCGGCGTTGCGCGGCTCGAGCGCGTACGCGCGCTCG
>CAZQYK010000009.1:0-7734 GCA_964597285.1 uncultured Spirochaetales bacterium | reverse complement strand
CCGGGCAGCCGCGTCAGCACGATGGGACGGCGCTGGACGATGCGCGGGTCCTCGGTGCGCGGCAGCGAGAGGAGCGAGCTCGCGCCCGCGGCCAGGATCACGAGCAGCACCATCACCAGAAGGTGGCGGTTGCGCATGAGTGCGAGGGCGGGGCGGGCGGTCATCGGGGGATCTCCAGGTGGGCGACGCTGGAGGGCGGCGGTGCGAGCTGCACGAGCTGGCCGGGCACCAGGCGGTGGACGCCGTCCTGCACCACGATCTCGCCGGCGCGCAGGGCGCCGCGCACGTAGACGAGCTCACCCGTCTGGTAGAGCGCTTCGATGGGGCGGCGATCCAGGCGGTGGTCGGCATGCTCCGATTCGGAGCCGGGCACAGCGACGTACACGGCCCAGAGGCCGCGTGAGCCCTCGGTGAGCGCGGCGCGCGGGAGCCAGAAGCCCGCGGCCTCGACGGGTTTGCTCCAGGTGAGCTCGGCGAGGTCGCCGTCGCGAAGCGGCGCGTCGGTCGCGTCGAGGGCGATGCGTACGGCGACGGTGCGCGTCTCGCTGTGGCGTACTGGCAGGACCGCGAGCACGCGGCCGGTGACCCGCGCGTCCTGGACGCGGAGCTCGACAGGATCGCCCTCGGTGAGCGTGGTAGCCACGTCGCGCGCCACGCCGATGCGCGCCTCGGGGCGTGTGGTCTCCAGCAGGCGCACGACGGGACGGCCGGCCTCGACCACCACTCCGGCATCCACGTGGCGCACCGCCACCTCCCCTGCGAAGGGCGCGCGCAGCGTGGACTTGGCAAGGTCGACGTCGATCGTGTCGATCTGGGCGCTCACGCGGGCGAGCGCAGCCTCGCTCGCGGCAGCTTCCAAGCGTGCGTCGTCGGCGCGCTGGGGTGCGATCACGTCCTCCGCCAGCAGGTGCCGGGCACGGCGGTCGCGCAGGCGGGTCAGTTCGAGCCGGGCCTCCGCTTCCGCGCGCGCGGCTAGAAGTTCCGCGCGGCGCGCGCGCAGGCGCCCAGTGTCGAGCTCGGCGAGGACGCTCCCGACCTCCACCGTATCCCCTTCGTCCACCGGAACGCGCGCCACCTGGCCCCCAATCTCGAAGCTCACGTCCGAAGCCTGCGCGAACTCCACGCGGCCGACGAAGCGCTCTGCGCGCTGGTAGCCGGGCTGCGGCTCGACCGGGATCGCGGTGACGGCCAGCCGCCGCGACGCCTCGGGAATGGACGGATCGCGCGCGGCGCCGCGAAGGGCGAACACGGAACTGCCGGCCAGCAGCAGGGCGGCCACCAGGATCCAGCGTCCGCGATTTAAATGTATATACATGTATAGGCTCCAAAAGAACAGAGTCAGGGCGCGCGGCGAGCGAGGCCCCGGTTGGCGAGGCCGGCGAACACGTCGGCATCCTCTTGGCCCAGCAGCTTGCGGGCCCGGGTCTGCGCCTTCCGCCAGAGCGGGATGGCCTCCGCGTATAGGGCGTTGCCCGCGCCGGTCAAGCGCACCAGGCGGGCGCGCTCGTCGTCGGGGTCGGTCACGGTTTCGACCCAGCCGTTGCGGCGCATCACGTCCACCACCCGTGACAGCGACGACGGCTCGAGCGCGATCCGGTCGGCCAGTGTCGAGAGCCGCGCCTCGCCGCCGGCCGCGATGGCCGTCATGACGTTCATCTGCGATGCCTTCAGCCCGAGCGGGCGCAGCTCCTCCTCGTAGAGCGCCGTGAGCGTGCGGCTCAGCGCGCGGACCCGGAAGATGAGGCAGGTCTGGGCGGTCTGGCGGGCCGCCCGTTGGACGTCGGCGCGGAGCTGCTCGGTGGAGCTTCGGGGCACGGGCAGGACAGTAATTGCATATACACCTATTGTCAAGGCCAGGGGAGGGCCGGGTCGCGCTGCTCCGATCGGTTCGGTTCGAGGCCGGCGACGAGTCGTGAGCAATGCCTCGTCGACTGAATCTGGGACGATTCAGTAAGTATATTGCGAGCTATTCGTTGATACAATTGAATCATGACTCTGGAAGCGAAGACCGAGCTGGCGGCAGGCGAGCAACGCTGGCTGCTCCTGATCCACCAGCTCCCGGCCAAGCCGGCGTATCTGCGCGTGCGAATCGGCCGGCGGCTCCAGGGACTCGGCGCCGTCGCCCTGAAGAACACCGTCTATGCGCTGCCCCGGAGCGGCGCGGCTCGGGAGGATTTCGCCTGGGTCCGTCGCGAGATCGCCGAGGCGGGCGGGGATGCGGTGCTCGTCGCCGCGGCGCTGCTCGAGGGGCTGCGCGACGAGGACTTGGAAGGGCTGTTCCAGGCTGCGCGATCCGCCGACTACGCGCGGATCTCAGAGCGCGCCCGCAAGCTCGCATCGACCCTTCGCGGGAAGGGTCGTGCCGCGAGCGTGCCACCCCGCGCGGCTGCCGAGCTCCGGCGGCTCGAGGCGCAGCTCGCCAGTACGATCGCGCTGGACTTCTTCGAGGCTCCGGGAAGGGAGGCCGCCGAGGGTCGCATCGAGGCGATCGCCGCGCGCGTGCGTGCGGCCGCGGCGCCCGAGGCCGGCGGGCCTCCGCACCTGAGGCCCGACCCCCGCCAGGTCTCCGGAGGGACGTGGGTCACGCGTCGCGGCGTGCACGTCGACCGGATCGCGTGCGCATGGCTGATTCGCCGCTTCCTCGACCCGCAGGCGCGCTTCGCGTTCGTGGCGCCGCGCGACTACCAGCCCGCTCCGGGCGAGATCCGCTTCGACATGTACGACGCCGAGTTCACGCACGACGGCGACCGTTGCACGTTCGAGGTTCTGCTCGACGAGGCGGAGATCAAGGAGCCGGCGCTGCGCGCCATCGGCGAGGTCGTGCACGACATCGACCTCAAAGACTCGAAGTTCGGCCGGCCCGAGGCGGCCGGCATCGCCCGGTTGATCGAGGGGCTCGCCGCCGCCCATCGCGAAGACGAACGACGCATCGAGCGCGGCTCGGAGATCTTCGAGGACCTCTACCGTGCCTTCCGTCGGAGGGCGAGGTGAGCGAGCCGCATCCCCTCGAACCCGCAATGCCGACGCCGGCCGCGTCCGCGGAAACCCGCGCAAATGGAGATGCCGTTCCCTTCGACGAAGCGCTCCGCACCTGGACGCGCGTCGCGCTGAACAGCTTCGGAGGACCGGCCGGACAGATCGCGGTGATGCACCGGATCCTCGTCGAGGAGAAGCGCTGGGTGAGCGAGGAGCGCTTCCTCCACGCGCTCTCCTACTGCATGCTGCTCCCGGGCCCCGAGGCACAGCAGCTCGCGACGTACATCGGCTGGCTCCTGCACCGGACGCTCGGCGGTCTCACCGCCGGGATCCTCTTCGTGCTCCCGGGCTTCCTCACGATCCTGGCGCTCTCCCTCCTGTATGCGGCCTACGGCGACGTCCCCCTGGTCGAGGGGATCTTCTTCGGCATCAAGCCGGCTGTTCTCGCGCTGGTACTCGAGGCGCTCCTGCGCATCGGGCGCCGCGCGCTGGGCCACGCGGCACAGGTCGCCATCGCCGCGGGTGCCTTCGTCGCGATCTTCTTCCTCGAGGGTCCCTTCCCCTGGATCGTGCTCGGCGCTGGCGTGCTCGGCCTCGTGGGGGCGAGGCTCCTTCCCGACGCGTTCCGACCGCCGCAGCCCTCGCTGCCCGCTGGAGCGGTCCCGGTCGCGGACGCGATCCTCGACCGCCAGACGCCCGAGCACACGCGCCCCTCGGCTGCACGCGCTCTGCGCGTCGCCGCCGTCGGCATCGCACTCTGGTGGGTTCCGATCGGCGCGCTCGCCTGGGCGCGGGGCACGGCCGACGTCTTCACGCAGATGGCGGTGTTCTTCAGCAAGCTGGCAGTGGTCACCTTCGGCGGTGCTTACGCCGTGCTCGCCTACATGGCTCAGCAGGCCGTCGACACCTACGGCTGGCTCGCTCCCGGCGAGATGCTCGACGGCCTCGGCATGGCGGAGACGACGCCCGGGCCGCTCATCCAGGTCGTGCAGTTCGTCGGGTTCCTCGGCGCCTATCGCGACCCCGGTCCCCTCGAGCCCTGGGTGGCGGGCACGCTGGCCGCGGTGCTCACGACCTGGGTCACCTTCGTTCCGTGCTTCCTCTGGATCTTTCTCGGCGCTCCCTACGTGGAGCGCCTGCGTGAGAATCGGGCGCTGCGCGGCGCGCTGGCCGGCATCACCGCCGCCGTCGTCGGGGTGGTGCTGAACCTCGCGATCTGGTTCTCGCTCCACACGCTCTTCGCGACCGTAGGTGAGGAGCGGGTGGGCCCACTGGTGCTTCACGTTCCCGCCTGGACCACGCTTGACGCGACTGCTGCGGCGATCGCGCTGGGCGCAGCCGTCGCCACACTCCGCTTCCACGTCGGCATGCTTCGCCTGATCGGCGGCTGCGCGGCGCTGGGTGTGCTCTGGCGACTTCTGGGACCGGGAGGATGAACGACCGCCGGACCCCGCTGGCCCGGCGACGAGGAGGACGCTTCATGGTTTGCATGAGATCTCTGGCGGTGGCTCTGGTGTGCGTGGCCCTCGGCCCGGCGGCGGCAGCCGAGGTGCTGGACTTCGAGAAGGACGAAGCCGGCGAGGCGCCGGCCGGCTTCACGATGGGACAGACGGGACCGGCCCTCGATGCAGCCCTCGCATCGGGTTTCGAGGCGACGGCGATCCACAACCATTTCGTCTTCGATCGTCCGCCGGTCTTCTTCATGCACATCGGAGGGCACGGCGAGCCCCGGCGCTCCCGCTGCGGGCGTGAAGGCCGTGTGGGACGCGATCCGAGCCGTACGCGCCCGCGCGCCGCAGCCGGGGCCGAGATTCCCGGGTGATCCTCCCGCCGCCGGGACGTTGGATGCAACGGCTCTCGGGGCGATCCTGGGCCGCGAGGCACAGCGGCAGGGCGATGTGGTGAAGGTGACGATCCCTCGCAAGGGGAGGGCGCACGGCGTCCCGATCGCCGGCTCGATGGGACTCACCACGTGGGCGGCCTTCTCGGGAAGCGACGCGCGGGCGAGCGTCGACGGCGACTTCATCTGACGGCCCCCGAGGTCCAGCCCGTGCTCCGCGCCCTTCGAAGCGCTGGCATCCACGTGGTTGCGCTCCACAACCACATGCTCGACGACGAGCCCCGGTTCTTCTTCCTGCACTACTGGGGCAAGGGAGCGGCCGCCGACCTGGCCCGAGGCGTGCGTGCGGCCCTGGACGCACAGCAGGCGGCGAGTGAGGCCCGCGGGACTGCCGATGCGACGGGGGGATCCGAGTGACGCGAAGAGGCTCCCGCGCGGAGCTACCCCGAGCGCTCCGCTGGATCCCCAGACCGAAGCAGCGCCGTCGCATCCTCGCGGGGGTGGCGGTGCTGGTGGGAGCCTGGACGTTGGCGGCTGGCGCGCTCCTCTTCGCAACGGTGATGCTCGAAATGCTGGCGTGGCAGCCGCTGCATCGGGGCGACTACCAGGGGGCGGAGCCGTTCCTCGAGGCGGGAGTCGCTCTGAGCCGCGCAGCCACATGGATATGTGTTCCCGGCCAGCGAGTTCGCCTCGCCGGCTATCTCGGTGACCTCGCCGAAGCGCGCGAGCAGCGAGGTACGGCCGCGGAGGCCGCCGAGCTCCACCTCGAGTCCATCGCGATTCTCGAGACGGAGCTCGGAGCGGAGGACTCGCAGGTGCGCTTCGCTCGCTGGCGATACCGCAACTTCCTGCGCTCGACCGGGCACGAGGATGACGCACCCATGCCGTGAGACGGGCTCGTGGGCAGCCAGTGCCAACCGGGTCGGTACAGCGTCGATGAAGCGGAGCGCCAGCTCCTCGGACGCTTCCTTGCCGAGGTAGATGGCTTGCTCGAGGACGTCGAGTCGAGCTCGCGGCCGGCGCTCAACCCTTCGGCGTTGCACCATGGGGTCCGCGCCGCTTCTTCAAGCGCTCGCGGACCGCGGCGCGGATCTCCTGGACGTCAGCCTCGGTCCAGGGCTCCGGCGCGCCGCCCGGGCAGGAGCCTGGAACCCAGAAGAGTGTCCGGGCCGATCGATGGGCGCGAGCCCGATTGTTTCTGGGACAGCTGGTCACGGGCCGATCACCGGGGGCCCGATCCGGCCAGGCGCTTGTCGAACTCGAACGGTTCGGGATCACCGATCGCGAGCCGACTGAAGTCCGGATGGCGCGGGCTCAAGAGGAAGTTGTGCTCTTCAGGCACCACCGCCGACGGCACGCGGAGCACGACCGTCTCGCCGGACTCCGCCCAACGAGTGCCGATGTCGCGGAGCTCAGGCGGGCCCGGCAGGCGGCGCCACTCCGCGGGCAGGTCCTCGACTCGCACCTCGTGGATCGCGACGTCCTCCGGGATCTCCACCCCGAAGCACACGAGGTGCGGCGGCAGCCGGTTGCGATGCAGGTGGACGAGCTGCTCGAGCGCCGCGAGCGCGCGGCTCTCCGAGCAATAGACGACTGCCGTGCCCGCGTGGTGCCAGCCGCCCGCGTAGGCCATCGCGCCTTCGCCCGTGAAGGCCGTCGCGGCGTGCTCGGCCTTGCAGATGCGCCAGACGCGCATCAGCCGACGATGCCGTGCTCGATCCTGCCGAGAACCTGGTCGACCTGCTGGACGCCGATGTCCGTGTCGAGGAGGGTGAGCGGCTGCTGCTTGCCCAGTGCCGCGTTGGGGGTCTGGATCCACTCGGCCGACTCGTCTGGGTCCTCGAACACGCGGTTCGCGTGGGCGAGAACCCGAGCCAGCCGGTAGAGGCGGTCGGACTCGACCGGCGAGAGGCGCTTCTGATCCCTGCGGCGCAGGAAGTTCCGGCTCGAGAGCTCCAGGACGTCGCAGACGACGGCGCGGGAGATCCCGTAGGCCTCCATCACCGCCGAGAGGGCGGCGAAGGGCAGCCCCTGCCGCACATGGTCGGCGAGGTCGTCGGGCGAGCGCACGCCGCGGCCCAGCACCTTGGCGCCGCCGAGGACACTCACGACTCCTTCGACCTCTCGCGTGCTCGAACCAGCCACTCGAGACCTCCTGGACGTGTGCGCCTGATGGCGCAATGATCGCGCCAAATGGCGTAATCGTCAACCCGCGCCGGGGCCTTGAGCGGAGCGCTGGAGGCCGTCTTCATCCGCGCGCTCGGGCTCGAACTCGAACCCCGCGTAGCCCCCGGCCGCCACGTCGGCGATGCGCTGGTAGTACAGCGAGCCGCCGAGGTACGCGGAGAAGTAGCGGGGCTTGCCGGGGATGTTCGCGCCGGTCCACCACGAGTCGGTTCGGGGGAAGAGCGTGGCGTTCGCGATGCCGCTGACCTCGTTGCCCCAGGCCTCCTCGCTGTCGGTCGTCGGCTCGACGGCGCCCAGCCCGTGCTTCTCGAGGTGGCGCATCAGGTCGGCGATCCAGCCGATCTGGCGCTCGGCGCCGAGCGGCATGTTGTAGAAGACCCCGGGCGATCCGGGGCCGTGGATCATGAACAGGTTGGGGAAGCCGGCGATCGTCATGCCGAGATGGTTGTGGAAGCGGTCCCGCCAGCGCTCCGCGAGGCGTACGCCGTCGCGCCCCTTCGGATCCAGGCGCAGCATCGAGCCGCTGATGGCATCGAAGCCGGTCGCCAGCACGAGCATGTCGATCGGGTGCTCGCCGGTCCGGGTCACCACGCTCGTGGGCGTGAAGCGCTCGATCGGGTCCTCGCGCAGGTCGACCAGGCTGACGTTGTCGCGGTTGTAGGTCTCGAAGTAGCCATTCTCGAGGATCGGCCGCTTGGTCATCACGAAGTGGTCGGGCATCAGCTTGTCGG
>CAZQYK010000008.1:0-3673 GCA_964597285.1 uncultured Spirochaetales bacterium | reverse complement strand
GCTGGCGGCGATCCCGCTCGGCTCGGGCAGCCAGCTGGGCTACGGCAACCCGCCGCGCCGCGCCGACTGCCTGCTCGACCTCGCCGCGTTCGCCGGCGTCGACGAGCTCGACGCGAGCGAGGGCGTGTGTCACGCGGGTGCGGGTACGCCGCTCGCGGATCTGCGCGCGCGAGCAGGCGAGGCCGGCTGGGAGCTGCCGCTCGACGACGCCGGCCGCGGCGGCACGCTCGGCGGCGCGCTCGCGACCGCGACGCTCGCGCCGCGCGTGCTCGGCTTCGGCCGCCCGCGCGACGTCGGGCTCGGCTGCGAGGTGATGCTCGTGAACGGCACGCGCAGCCGCTGCGGCGGCCGCGTCGTCAAGAACGTCACCGGCTACGACCTCGCGAAGCTCTACACCGGATCGCTCGGCGGCATCGCGGTGCTGCTCGGCGCGTGGCTGCGGCTGCGGCCGCGCCCCGAGGCGCAGCGCGTGCTCGCGTCGGAGCCGCTCTCCGACGTCGAGGCCTGTCACGCCGGCGAGGACGCGGCGCGGCGCGTGAGCGCGCGCTCGTGCCTGCTGGTCGGCGAGGGGCCGGGGCTGCGCGCGGTGGTCGAGCTCGCCGGCGACGCGGCGGCGGTCGAGCGCGACGCCGCCGAGCTCGCGCGCGCCGGCCTGCGCCCCGCCGACGCGGCGCTGCGCGACGCGATGGCGTCGCGCCGCTACGCGGGCCTGCCCGGCACGGCGCGCTTCGCGATCTCCTTCCTCGCGAGCGAGGTCGAGCCCTGCGTCGAGGAGCTGCGGCGGGCCGGCGCCGAGCTGCTCGTGATGCCGGGGCTCGGGATCGCGGTGGCGCGGATGCCGGCCTCCGACCCCGCGGCCTGCTTCGGCGCCGCCGAGCGCGCGGCGCGCGCCGGCCGCGGCCGCTGGGTCTGCGAGCAGGCGCCGGCCGCGGCGAAGCGCGGCCGCGACGTCTTCGCCGCGCCGCCGGCCGAGGCGGCGCTGACGAGCGCGCTGAAGGCCCAGTTCGACCGCCAGGGCGTGCTGAACCCCGGCCGGCTCGCGGGGCGCGTGTGAGCGCGCCGGAGTCCACGGGACCGGAGCGCGCGCCGGCGCCCGGCCGCGTGCGCGACGGCTGGGACGACGTCTACGCGAAGTCGCTCGACTGCGTGCACTGCGGCCTGTGCCTGCCGGCCTGTCCGACCTACCGCGTCAGCGGGCGCGAGACGTCGTCGCCGCGCGGGCGCGTGTACCTGATGCGCGCGGTAGCCGAGGAGCGCCTCCCGGTCGCGGAGCTGCTGCGCGACGAGACCCAGCTGTGCCTCGGCTGCCGCGCGTGCGAGACCGCGTGCCCGTCGGGCGTCCAGTACGGCGCGATGCTCGAGCAGGCGCGCCACGCGGTGCGCGAGGCCGGGCTGCGCGACGACCGCGCCGGCCGGCTCGAGGCGATCCTGCTGCGCCACCTCGTGCCGAACCGGCGGCGGCTCGGGCTCGCGTTCGATCTGCTCGCGCTCGCGCAGTTCTTCTTCGTCGACCGGCTCGTGCTGCGGCTGCTGCCCGAGCGGCTGCGGCGCGCGAAGGCGCTCGTTCCCGAGGTGCCGCCGCGCCACCTGCGCCGCGCGCGGCCGTCGCTGCTGCCGGCGCGCGGCGAGCGGCGCGGGCGCGTCGGCTTCCTCGCGGGCTGCGTGATGCCCGAGCTCTTCCCGGCGATCAACGGGGCGACGCTGCGCGTGCTCGCGCACAACGGCTTCGAGGTCGTCGTGCCGCCCGACCAGGGCTGCTGCGGCGCGCTCCAGGCCCATGCCGGCCTCGCCGACACCGCGGCCGCGCTCGCGCGCGTGAACGTCGCCGCGTTCCGCGACGTCGACGCGGTCGTCACGAACTCGGCCGGCTGCGGCGCGGCGCTGCGCGACGCCGGCCACTGGCTGCCGGGGGAGGGCGAGGCGCTCGCGGCGAAGGCGCGCGACGTCTGCGCGCTGCTCGACGAGGCCGGGCTGCGCGCGCCCGAGGGCCGCGTCGACGCGCGCGTCTGCTACGACGACCCCTGCCACCTCGTGCACGGCCAGCGCGTCGGCGAGGCGCCGCGGCGGCTGCTCGCGGCGATCCCCGGCGTCGAGCTCGTGCCCCACGCCGACCCGGGCGCCTGCTGCGGCGCCGCCGGCATCTACAACCTGACGCAGCCCGAGATGTCGCGCGCCGTGCTCGCGCGCAAGCTCGACGCGCTCGAGGCCGCGTTCCCGGAGATCGTCGCGACCGGCAACCCCGGCTGCATCATGCAGCTGCGCGCCGGAATCGCCGAGCGCGGCCTGCCGATGCAGGTGGTGCACCCCGTCGAGCTGCTCGACCGCGCCTACTCCCGGTAGAGCACCGCATCCGGCGTCCGGCGCGGCATCCTCAGGCGCGGGAACGCGCCGAGCTGGAGGTCGAGCAGCGAGCCCTGCACGACGACCTCGAAGGGGAGGATCGACTCGCGGCCGCGCACCATGCCGTAGCGCTCGCGCATGCCGCGATACGCGTAGGTGGCCTCGCTCGTCGCGCGCGGATCGACCTCGTCGGCGAGGCCGAGGCGCGCGCGCTCGAACACCGCGTCGCGCTGCGGGTCGGGCACGAGCGCGTCGTCGGCGTCGAGCAGCGAGTTGCGGAAGCTCGTCTCCTCGAGCCGCGCGACCAGGCGCGCGAGGCGCTCGGCCGAGGCGCGCGCGCGCAGCCGCTCGGGCGGGTCGTCGTCGTCGCCGCCGGCCGCGAGCACGTGCACCGCGAGGTCGCGCCCGCCGACGAGCCAGACGCCGTCGGGGTGCAGCTCGCCGTTCGCCGGATCGCCGTCGAGGAGCTCCGGCGCGAGGTCGAGGCCGCGCGGGCCGGCGACGTCGGGGTTCTCGCGCAGGAAGCCGGCGCTGAGGCGGATCTCGTGGAGCGTGCGCTCCTCGACCTGCTCGCGCGCGAGCGCGCCCGCCTCGCGGCCGGCGCGCGTCGTCGGGAAGGTGCGTGCGACGTTCGCGAGCAGCGGCCCGCGCAGGTCGCGGCGCTCCTCGCGCGACGCGACGCGCAGCGCCTGCTCCGCCGCCTTCTCGCGCAGTGCGTCGAGCTCGGCCTCGTCGGGCGACGCGCGACCCTCGGCGACGCGCAGCACGCCGATCCAGTTCTCGCGGCGGCGCTCGAAGCGCTCGAGCCAGTCGCGCAGCGCGTCGTCGCGCTCGGGGTCGCGCGTCGTCTCGAGCGCGCGGCGCGCGTGCACGGCGGTCTCCGCGTCGCCCGGCGTCGGCGGGCGCCACGGCCAGTAGAGCAGGCGCAGCGGCAGCAGCGCCGCGCCCTGCACGCGCAGCGGCAGCTCGAGCAGGTACTCGGCGAGGTCGAGCGGGTCGGTCTCGGGGCGCGCGGCGAGCGGGCCGAGCAGCACCCACGCGGCGGTGCGCCGGCGCTCGGCCGCGCGCGCGCGCTCGAACGCGGCGACGGGGTTGCGCACCGGGTCGAGCAGCTCGGCGGCGGCGTGGCGCGCCATCGGCGTCTCGGCGTCGTCGGCGATCGCCTCGAGCTCGCGCCACATCGCGGTGTCGCGCCCGGCGCGGCCGAGCGCGGTCGCGGCGACGAAGCGCTCGCCCGGCGCCGCTCCTCGGGGCGCCGGCGCCGAGGCGTCTTCTACGGCGTCCGCCGGCGCGCGCGCCGCGACGTGTGCCGCGCGCTCCGCGGCGAGCGCCT
>CAZQYK010000007.1:0-10888 GCA_964597285.1 uncultured Spirochaetales bacterium | reverse complement strand
CGATCGAGCGCCGCGCGAGCACCACCTCGGCGGCGAGCTCGGGATCCCAGGCGCGCAGCGCGCGCGGCGCGCCGTGGATGTCGACGAACCAGCGCCGCGCGCCCGGCTGTGCCTCCGCGACGACGCTCTGGATGCCATCGCGCACGCGCGCGCGGCGCACGCTCGCGCCCTCGTCGTCGCTCTCCCAGCGCGAGACGAGCACGTGCTCGGGCTCTTCCGGAAGCCAGTGCAGCACCGCCGGCCCGCCGTCGGCGCGCGTCGGCAGCTGCCAGCCCGGCCTCGGGTCCTGCGGCGCCCAGCGCCCGAGCTTCACGTCGAGCATCCGCAGCGTGCGCGGCTTGCCGCGCGCCGCGCCGTCCGGAGTCTCGTAGGCGACGACGATCGTCTCGTCGCCGGCCCAGCCGAACGCGTGGATCGTCGCGCCGCGCTCGCCGATCTTGCCGAGCGCGCGCTCCTTGCCGCCGCGCACCGGCTTCTCGAACAGCACCGGCACGCCCGCGGGCTGCACGACGCCGGCGACGCGCGAGCCGTCGGGCGAGAGCGCGACGTGCGCGAGCTGCGGCTCGCGGAAGAAGTCCTGCGCCGACGGGCCGCCCTGCCCGCCCCTGCCTCCGGCGCCCGTGCCGGCCGGCGTCGCGCTGCGGCACGCGAGCGTCGCCGCGCACGCGGCGATCGACAGGCCCACGCACGCCGCGAGCCACGGGCGTCGGGAGGGGGGCTTCCAGCGGCGCGACACGGTGGGATCCTAGGGGCTGGCGTCGCGGCGTCGCAACGCCACGTCGCCGGCCATGCCGTCCCTCGCGCCGGCCGCGCGCCGCCGCGACGGCGGCGCTCCGCTCGGATACGGTTGGGGGCCCGGCGCCCGAGGCGCCGCAGGAGGTCCCCCCGAAATGACCCACCGCGTGATCGTGCAGGGCACCGGCTTCGTCGGGAAGATGGTGATCCGCGAGCTCGCCGCCCACCCCGACTTCGAGCTCGTCGGCTGCGTCGTGAACGACCCCGCGAAGGACGGGCGCGACGCCGGCGAGATCGCCGGCATCGGCCCGATCGGCGTGCGCGCGACGACCGACCTCGACGCCGCGCTCGCCGTCGGCGCCGACGCGCTCGCGCACTTCGGCCCGACCGCGGCGCTCGCCGCGGTCAACGTCGATCACATGGGCCGCGCGCTGCGCGCCGGCGTCGACGTCGTGTCGACGGCGATGACTCCGCTCGTCTACCCGAAGGCCTGCCCGCCCGGCATGCGCGAGGCGCTCGAGAAGGCCTGCCACGAGGGCGGCGCGAGCTGCCTGACGACCGGCATCGACCCCGGCTTCGCGAACGACCTGTTCCCGATGACGCTGATGGGCCTGTGCGGCCGCGTCGACCGCGTGCGCGTGCAGGAGATCCTCGACTACGCGAGCTACACCGGCGACTACTCGCCGATGGGCCTCGGCGACCCGATCGAGAAGAAGGCGATGCTCGAGACCCCGGAGATCCTCATCTTCGCCTGGGGTCACACGATCCCGATGATCGCCGACGCGATCGGCGCCCGGCTCGACAAGATCGACACCGTCTACGAGAAGTGGGAGGCGCCCGGGCGCATCGAGTTCGCGAACGGGGTGATCGAGCCCGGCTGCTGCGGCGCGGTGCGCTTCGAGATCCGCGGCTGGGTCGGCGGCGAGCCGCGCATCGTCGTCGAGCACACGAACCGCATCACGACCGCCGCCGCGCCCGACTGGCCGCGGCCGAAGATCGAGGAGAACGACGCGTACCGCGTCACCGTCGAAGGCAGCCCGAACATCGTCCAGGAGACCGCGTTCCGCGGCGCCGGCGGCGACGCGAACGCCGGCGGGTGCCTCTCGACCGGCATGCGCGCCGTCCACGCGATTCCGGCCGTCGTCGCCGCGCCGCCGGGCCTGCTGTCGGCGCTCGACCTGCCGCTGATCCCCGGCCACGGCAACATGCACCTCGGCCGGAAGGGAAGGAGCGCGCGATGATCCTCGAAGGCAAGACCGTCCTCGTCGCCGGCGTCGGCGCGGGCCTCGGACGCGAGATCGTCGAGGCGGCGCTTCGCGACGGCGCGAACCTGCTGCTCGCGGCGCGCACCGAGGCGACGCTCGAGCAGACCGCGAAGGAGCTCGACCCGCAGGGCCGGCGCGTCGCGTTCCGGCGCACCGACGTCTCCGACGCCGCCGAGTGCGAGGCGCTCGTCGCGCACGGCCTCGAGCGCTTCGGCCGCGTCGACGCGCTCGTGCAGGTGGCCGCGTACGAGAACGCCTTCGGCGGCCTGCACGACACCGACTTCGACAACTGGCGCCGCTGCTTCGAGACGAACGTGCTCGGGACGATGACGCTCCTGCGCGCGGTGCACCCGGCGATGGTGAAGGGCGGCGGCGGCGCGGTCGTGCTGATCGGCTCGCAGTCGATGTTCAAGCCGTCGCTGCCGCAGGCCGGCTACGCGGCGTCGAAGGGCGCGCTCCTGTCGGCGATGTACTACCTGGCGCAGGAGCTCGGCCCGGACAACGTGCGCGTGAACATGGTGGTGCCGAGCTGGATGTGGGGCCCGCCGGTCGAGATGTTCCTGAAGGGCCGCGCGAAGGGCGAGGGCCGCGCGCTCGACGACGTGGTCGGCGAGATCACGAAGGACTTCGCGATGCGCCGCATGACCGAGGACGGCGAGGTCGCCGAGGCCGCGATCTTCCTCTGCTCCGACCGCGCCCGCGCGATCACCGGCCAGCACCTGATGGTGAACACCGGCGAGCTGATGCGCTAGCCGCGCGCCGCCGCGCCGTCAGCGCTCGCGGCGGTAGACCTGGAGCGCCCGGTGCTCGGCGCCGCCGCGACGTCGCGCGACGATCTCGAGCCGCATCGCGTCACCGCCGGCGACGAGGCGGCGGCGCGCGACGAGCACGAGCGGCGCACCGTCGTCGTCCTCGAGCTCGCGCACGTGCACGAGCGTGTCGGCGTCCTCCCAGTAGTGGCGCGCGCGCGACGGCCGGCCGAAGGGCGTCGGCTCGGAGCGCACGCGGTCGTCGAGCGCATAGCGCCGCTCCGGGACCGCGAGCGGCAGCCGCGTGTCGACCTCGATGTGGAGCGAGTCTCGCGTCTGCGTGATCTCCTCGACGGCCTCCACGCGGCCGAGCCCGCGCCGCGCATACCACGGAGCCCCCTGGAGCTCGAGCAGCCGCTCGATGCCACGCCAGCGCTCGTAGTCCGGCACCCAGCGCCCGCTGAAGTCGGCCCGCGCGGAAGCCGGATCTACACGTTGCACGGCGCCCGCTGCCGGGAGCGCGAGCGCGGCCAGCAGCGCGAGCCAGAGGGTGCTACGGACGGTAGGACGCATCGCCGGTACGCAGTGCAAGCGCGGTGCCGAGACGGCCCCGGTGGTAGGCTGGGGCGCCCCCGAGGATTCCGCGTGGCCGACGCGCTCCACATCGCCGACCTCGCCTCGCCGCGGCTGCCGGCGTGGTTCCGCGCGCTCGGCGTCGCGGCCGCGCCGTTCGCGCCGCGGCGCTTCGACGCCGACGAGCTGCTCGCGGCGGCGCGGCGCCGCACCGGCCTCTCCGACTTCGGCCCCGACTCCTTCGAGGAGCCCTTCCGCGTGCTCGTGCGCTGCCTGGACGAGGAGGTGCCGCTCAGCGCGTTCGGGCGCGTGACGCAGCGCAAGCTGCTGCTCGACCTGCTCGCGCAGCGGCTGCGCGTGCAGGCGCTGATCCGCGCCAAGCCAGAAATCGAGAGCGAGGAGATCGCGCGGCCGATCGTCATCGCGGGACTCCCGCGCACCGGCACGACGCACCTGTTCAACCTCGTGTCGCAGCACCCGGGCCTGCGCAGCCTGCCCTATTGGGAGAGCCTCGAGCCGATTCCCGGGCCGAAGGACCCGCCGCCGCAGCCCGGGGTGCCGGATCCCCGCATCGCGCGCTGTGCGCAGGGGCTGGCGTTCATGCACCGCGCGATGCCGCTCTTCCCGGCGATGCACGAGTTCGAGCCCGAGGTTCCGCACGAGGAGGTGCAGCTCCAGATGGCGCAGTTCGCGACGCAGCTCTACGAGGCGTCGCTCGGCGCGCCCCCGAGCTACTCGCGCTGGTACGCCGAGACCGACCAGACGCCGCACTACGCCCATCTGAAGCGCATGCTCCAGGTCTGCCAGCACCTGCGCGGCGGCCGCCGCTGGGTGCTGAAGAGCCCGCAGCACCTCGAGAACCTGAAGGTGCTCTTCGCGACCTTCCCCGACGCCTTCGTCGTGCAGACCCACCGCGACGCGGTGCGGATCGTCGCGTCGCTCGCGACGATGATCGCCTACGGCAACCGCTTCCAGCAGCGCCGAGACGCGATCGACCCGCACCGCATCGGCCGCCACTGGTCGGCGCGCATCGAGGCCTGGCTCCACCACTCGATCGACGACCGCCGGGCGCTTCCTCCCGAGCGGCTGTTCGACGTGCGCTTCCACGAGTTCATGAAGGACGACGTCGGCACCGCGGTGCGGCTGCTCGAGTGGGCCGGCGAGCCGGTCGACGCGGCCGCGCGCGACGCGATCGCCGGCTTCGCGGCGCGCAACGTGCGCGGAAAGCACGGCACGATCGCGTACCCGCTCGCCGACGTCGGGCTCGACGCCGGCGACCTGCGCCGCCGCTTCCGCTTCTACGCGGAGCGCTTCGGGGTTCCCGACGACGCGTAGCAGCCCGCGCCGGCGGCGCGCGGGCCCCGGGCGCGCCGAGCTGGCATCCTCGGGCGATCCAGGCCTTCGACGCCGTCGGAGTCCGGCCGATCTCTCTCCTCGCGCCGAGCGCGATTCGCGCCTCCGGCGGCCGAGGCAAACCGTGACGGGCTCCCCGCGGTCCCAGCTTCCGATGATCGCCGCGCTGCTGCTGCTCGCGCTCGGCCTGGGCTGCGCGCTGCACCCGGTCGCCGAGGTGCCGGAGCCGCTCGTGCCGGCGCCCGACGCGTGGAGCCTGGCGCTGTCGCCGGCGCTTCGCGAAGCCGACGCGGCCTGGTGGACGTCGCTCGGCGACCCTCAGCTCGCCGGTCTGATCGACGCCGCGCTCGCCGGCAACCTCGGGGTACGCGGCGCGCTGGCGCGGGTGAGCCAGGCCGAAGCGCTGCGGCGCCAGGCGCGCGCAGGGTACCTGCCGGGAGTCGACGCCTTCGCCGACGCTTCGGCGACCTGGGATCGCGAGGATCGCGGCCGCACCAGCGCCGCCGCGGGACTCGCGTTGGCCTGGGAGCTCGACCTGTGGGCGCGTCTGCGCTCGGCGGAGCGGGCGCGCGCGGCCGAGCGCGACGCGACCGAGGCCGAGCACCGCGCCGCGCGCCTCGTGCTCTCGGCCCAGGTGGCCGAGGCGTGGTACGGCGCGGTGGAGCAGCAGCTCCAGCTCGCGCTGCTCGCCGAGCAGCGCGGGCTCGCGACCACGCTCGTGCAGCTCACCGAGCTGCGCTTCTCGCAGGGCGACGCGTCCGCGGTCGACGTGCTGCAGCAGCGCAGCGTGCTGGCCGAGGTGGAGAGCGAGGTGCCGGTCGCTCTCGCGCGGCTGCGTGAATTCGAGAACCGCCTGGACGTGCTGCTCGGCGAAGCGCCGGACGCGGACGCGCGCACGGCGGCCGGGCCGCCGCGGCTGCCGGCCCCGGCCGACGTGCCGGCGCTCGGTGTGCCGGCGGAGCTGCTGCTGCACCGCCCCGACCTCGAGACGCTCGGTCGGCGGGTCGTGGCCTCCGACCACCGCGTCGCCGAGGCGATCGCCGCGCGCCTGCCGCGGGTCGTGCTCAGCGGGTCGGCGGCCTTCGTCGATCCCGCCACGGGCGCGTCGGGCCCGGCGGTCGCGCTGCTCGCCGAGCTCGTGCAGCCCCTGCTCGACTGGGGCCGGCGCGCGGCCGCCGTCGACTTCGCGCGCGCGTTCCACGAGGAGGCGCTGCTCGCGTTCTCCGAGGCGTATCTGGTCGCGGTCGAGGAGGTCGAGACCACGCTGTGGCAGGAGCGCCAGCAGCGCGCGCTGCTCGACGCGCTGTCGCGGCGCGTCGACGTGCTCGAGCGCACCGCCGAGGGCACGCGTTGGCGCTACGTGCAGGGAATCACCGACTATCTGCCAGTGCTGACGGCGGTGCGCGAGCTGCAGGAGGCGCAGCGCGAGCTGCTGACGCGACGCCGCGAGCTGGTGTCGCTGCGCATCCAGCTCTTCCGCTCGCTCGGGGGCGCGACGCCGTGAGCGCGTTCGCGGAGCACCTGCGACGTCATGCCGTCGCGCTGGCGTGCGTCGCCGCATCGGCGCTGGCCGCCGTGCTGCTGCTCGCCACCGGTCCCGAGACCGCGCGCGAGCGCCCCACCCCTCCGGCGCCGGTGGTCGGCGTGATCGCGCTCGAGCCGGCGCCGTTCCGGCGCGTGGTCGAGGCGTTCGGCACCGTGGTCGCGGCACGCGAGGTGTCGGTCTCGCCGGAGGTGCAGGGACGGATGGAGGAGATCCATCCCCAGCTCGAGCCGGGTGGGATCGTGCGCGAGGGCGAGCTCCTGCTGCGCATCGATCCGGCCGAGTACCGCGCCGCGGTGGCCGGGGCGGAGGCCGCGCTCGCCGAGGCCCGTGCCGCGCTCGAGATCGAGCGCGGGCGGCAGGTGGTGGCGCGGCGCGAGTGGGAGCTCTTCGGCGGCGAGATCCCCGACGCCGAGCTCGGCGGTGAGCTGGCGCTGCGCGGCCCCCAGCTGCGCCAGGCCGAGGCGCGCATCGCGGCGGCCCGCAGCGCGCTGGCGGCCGCCCGTCTGGACCTGGCCCGCACCGAGATCCGCGTGCCCTTCGACGCGCTGGTCGTGAGCGAGGCCGCCGAGGTCGGACAGCGAGCGTCGTCCGAGAGCGCGGTCGCGCAGCTGGTCGGGGTCGATCGCTTCTGGGTGCGCGCCTCGCTGCCGCTGGCGCGCCTTCCGGCCGTGCTCGCGATGGACGCGGCCCCTCCGGCCCGCGTCGCGCTCGCGCCGGGCTTCGGCGACGAGCTGGTGCGCGAGGGACGCCTGGTGCGCACGCTGGGGCGCGTGGATCCCGAGGGCCGCATGGCGCAGGTGCTGGTCGCGATCGACGACCCGCTCGGGCTCGAGGCCGGCCCCGCGATCCCGCTCGGCAGCTACGTGCGCGTCGAGCTCGAGGCCGGCGAGCTCGAGGACGTGGTGCACGTGCCGCGCCAGGGCGTGCGCGAGAACGGCGAGCTGTGGGTCGCGGACGCCCAGGACCGTCTCCAGGTGCGACGCGCCGAGGTGGTGTGGCGTCAGGGCGAGGTGCTCGCGGTGCGCGACGTCTTCGAGCCCGACGACCGGCTGATCGTGACCTCGCTCGGCAGCCCGGTGCCTGGCATGCCGCTGCGCCCGCGGCCGCACGCGGCAACGGCGCGCGAGTCGCCGCTCGATCCGGCCACCGAGGAGCTGGCCCACGATGGCGACTGAGCGCGGCGAGCGCCGGCGCGGCGAGGGCGTCGTCGGCTGGATGGCGGGCAACCTCGTCGCCTCGAACATCCTGATGGCCGTGCTGATCGGCGGCGGCCTCGCGGTCGCCGCGACGATCAAGCAGGAGATCTTCCCGAGCTTCCAGCTCGACATCGTCGACGTCGAGATCCGCTACCCCGGCGCCTCGCCCGAGGAGATCGAGGACGCGATCGTGATGCCGGTCGAGGAGGAGCTGCGCGGGCTGACCGTCGTCGAGCGCATCCTCGCCGTCGCCGAGCAGGGCGTCGCGACGGTCGAGGTGGAGATCGCCGACGGCGCAGACGCCAACCGCGCGCTCCAGGACGTGAAGAACGCCGTCGATCGGGTCGGCTTCCTGCCGCAGGAGGCCGAGCGCCCGCTGATCGCGCTGCGCCAGGAGCAGTCGGACGTCGGCTGGATGGTGGTGCACGGCCCGCTCACCGAGCGTCAGATCTTCGAGCTCACCGACCGCATCCAGCAGGACCTGCTGGCGCTGCCCTCGATCTCGCACGTCGAGGTGATGCTCGCGCGGCTGCCGGAGATCGAGATCGAGGTGTCGCAAGCGACGCTGCGCTCGCTCGGCATCACGCTCGAGGGGGTGGCCGAGGTCGTGGCGCGCTCGGCGCGCGACGTGCCGGCCGGCGGCGTCCGCACGCCGAGCGGCGAGGTACTGCTGCGCACGCGCGAGCGGCGCGACCTGGCCAGCGAGTACGGCGACATCCCGCTGCTCAGCACCGCGCAGGGCGCGAAGCTGCGCCTGGTGGACGTCGCCGAGATCACCGAAGGCTTCGAGGACCGGCCGGTCTCGAACCGCTTCGACGGCGGTCGCGGCGTCTTCGTGCGCGTCTACGAGACCGGGGGCGAGAAGCCGCTCGTGATCGCCGAGGCGGTGGCCGACTACGTGGCGCAGCTGCGCAGCGGGCTTCCGGAGGGCGTCGACGTGCGGATGATCCGCGACCGCGCGGAGGAGTACCGCGACCGCCTGCGCCTGCTCGCCCGCAACGGCGCGATCGGCCTGGTGCTCGTGCTCGCGGTGCTGGGCCTGTTCCTCGAGGCGCGGCTGGCGTTCTGGGTCGCGGTCGGCGTCCCGACGACGATCGCGGGGTCGCTTCTGCTGCTCCCGCTGCTCGACGCGAGCGTCAACATGATCTCGCTCTTCGCATTCATCGTCACGCTCGGCATCGTCGTCGACGATGCGGTGATCGTCGGCGAGAACGCCTTCCACCACATGCAACGGGGCATGTCGCGCCTCGAGGCCGCCGTGCTCGGCGCGCGCGAGATGCTGGTGCCCGTGACCTTCGCGGTGATCACCAACGTCGTGGCCTTCCTGCCGCTGCTCTTCGTGCCCGGCGAGACCGGCCGCTTCTTCGCGCCGCTGCCGGCGGTGATCATCGCGGTGTTCGCCGTGTCGCTGGTCGAGGCGCTCTTCGTGTTGCCCGCCCACCTCGGCCACGGATCGCGCGCGGCGGCGCACTCGCGCGCGCTGGCCGCGCTCGACGCGCTGCAAAGGCGCTTCTCGGCCGCCTTCGAGCGCTGGTGCGAGCGGCGCGCCTTTCCGCTGCTCGAGGCCTGCGTCGCGCGCCGGGTGATGACGCTGGCGGTGCTCGGCGGGGCGCTGCTCGTCGTCTGGGCGTGGTGGGGGAGTGGTCGCGTCGCCTACACCTTCAATCCCGTCGTGACCGGTCTGCGTGTCGACGCCGAGGTGCAGACTCCGATCGGATCCGCGTTCGAGAACACGCTGCGCATCGCGGAGCACGTCGAGCAGGCCGCGATCCGTGCCGCCGCGCGCTTCGGCGACCCCGACCTCGTGCTGCGCGGTCGCATGAACGTCGTGGGGCGGAAGGGGGAGAACTGGGCCGACGTGAACGTCTTCCTCGCGCCGCCCGACGAGCGCGACTTCGGTCAGGCCGCGTTCGCGCGGGCCTGGCGCGAGGAGGTGGGCGAGGTGGCCGGCCTGGAGTCGCTCTACTTCGAGTGGGAGGAGGGCCCGGGCTCCGGGGCCGGGCTGACCGTGCAGCTGTCGCACTCCGACCGCGACCAGCTCGAGGCGGCCGCCGCGAGCCTCGCCGGCCAGCTCGAGACCTTCCGCGGCGTCACCGACATCAAGGACGGACTGCCCGCCGGCAAGCTCCAGATCGACGTCGAGCTGACGCCGGAAGGGCGCTCGCTGGGCCTGACGCCCGAGGCCGTCGGCCGCCAGGTGCGCCACGCCTTCTACGGCGCCGAGGCGCTGCGCATCCAGCGCGGCCGCCACGAGGTGAAGGTGATGGTGCGCCTGCCCGAGGACGAGCGCCGCTCGCTCTCGAACGTCGAGGGACTGATGCTTCGCACGCCCGCGGGCGGCGAGGTGCCGCTGGCACAGGCCGCGCGACTGCGCGCCGGGCGCGCCTACACCGAGATCACCCACGTCGACGGACGGCGGGTGCTGAACGTCACCGCGAACACGGTGCCCGAGATCGCCAACATCAACGACGTGCGGCGCGCGCTCGAGGCGAGCGTGCTGCCGGCGCTGGTGGCCGACCATCCCGGCCTCGGCTTCGAGTTCGCCGGGCGACAGCGCGAAGAGCGGCGCGCGATGGACCGCCTGCGCGCCGGGCTCGTCGTGGCCTTGGGCGTCGTGTTCGCGCTGCTCGCCGCGCTCTTCCGCAGCTACGGCCAGGCGCTGATCGTGATGCTCGCGATCCCCTTCGCGCTCGCGGCGGCGCTGATGGGGCACGCGCTGCTCGGCTACGACCTCTCGGTGGTGAGCCTGTTCGGAATGATCGCACTCGGGGGTCTGGCGGTGAACGCCGGCCTGGTGCTCAACCAGGAGACGAACCGGCTGCTGGCCGAGGGGCGCCCGCTGGCCGACGCCGTCGTCGCGGCGGCCCGCCGGCGCCTGCGGCCGATCCTGCTGACCTCGCTGACCACCTTCGCCGGCCTCGCGCCGATGATCTTCGAGACCTCGGGCCAGGCGCGCTTCCTGGTGCCGATGGCGATCGCGCTCGGCTTCGGCGTGCTGCTCTCGGCGCCGGTCGTGCTGGTGCTGACGCCGGTGCTGCGGATGCTCGGCGCGGACCTGTCGGCCGCACTGGACGCGCTGCGCGTCGCTCGCGCGCCGCGACCGGCCGCAGCCTCGGCGCGCCCGCCGCAGGCGTCGCGCTGAGCGGTGCCGACGCGGCGTCCGCTAGGCTCCCCCGTGCGCCCGCGCCCGCGACGCCGATGAGCCAGGGAACACCCGACCCCACGAGCGACGACGCCGGGCGACCGGTCGAGAGCGCGCTCGCGCGCGACCTCGCGGTGCTGCGCGGCGAGGCCGCCGGGCCGCGCGCCGGGCGGCGCGACGCGCGGCATGGACGGCGGCGCCTCGCGATCGCGGCCGCGATCGCCGCGCTCGCGCTCGGCGCCGGCTGGTGGTGGCGCGGCGCGCACGCGGCGCCCGAGGTGTCGATCGTGACGGTGGGCTGGCGCGACTTCGGCGCGCCGGAGGTCGTG
>CAZQYK010000006.1:0-4931 GCA_964597285.1 uncultured Spirochaetales bacterium | reverse complement strand
GCTCGGGACCCGCTTCGCCCCGCGCCACTGCCTCGGCTGAGGCGAGGCGAGAAGACCCGCTACATCGCCCCGAGCGTGAAGAAGGTCAGGGCGCCGCGGCCGGCGAGGACGAGGAGGTCGCGCAGCTGCTGGGCCGACTCGTTCGCGGCGGCCTGCTCGGGGCAGTGGCGGGCGTGCTGGGCCTCGAGACGCTCGATCTGCTGCTCGAAGCGCGTGACCCACATCGAGTTGTTCATCTTCGCCGCGCGCTGCCGCATGCCGTCGTAGTGCACGAGCTGGTGCGCGAGCTGGATGCAGATGGCCGGGTTCTGCTGCGGGCCGGCCGGCGCCGACGCGGGCGCGAGCAGCCCGAGCAGGGCCAGGAGCAGCGCGACGGTGCCGACGATCGGGCGCATGCCAATCTCCACCCAGGGGTGTCCGTCGTATCGGCCGGCCGCGCCCCGCGGTGTAGCGGCCCCGGCGCGGCCGGCGCGCGCGAGCCCGGCCGCCGTCCGGAAGCGCTGGCGGATCGCGGACTTCTACAGCGTTGCTGCGACCGCGTGCGCGGTCCGGTGCGCGAGCGCCATCCCGGTCCACATCGGGTTCACCGCCGGCGAGCGCGGGAAGACCCCGGTGTCGGCGATCCACAGGCCCTCGACGTCGTGGCTGCGGCCCCACTCGTCGACGACGCCCTGCGCCGGGTCGCCGTGCATCCGCGTGGTGCAGAACGCGTGGTTGCCGCCGAGCACGAAGTCCGACGGCCGCAGGTCGGCGTCGCGCAGCACGCGCGCCGCCTCGAGCGAGTGCATCTCGTCGGGCAGCCGCGACACGCCCGGCAGCACGCGCCGGGCGCCGGCCGCGAAGAAGATCTCCGCGAGCCGCCACAGCGCGTGCTTCAGGATCGGCAGGTCGCGCGGGTCGAGGCGCCAGCGCAGCAGCGGGTCGAGCGTGCCGCGGCGCGGCACCACCTCGCCGATCGAGTGCGGGCAGCTCGCGATCGCGTCCCACACGGCAGAGTGTCGCAGCTCGAGCAGGCGCCGCTTCAGCTCCGGCCCGGCGCCGGGCATCCGCACCGCGAGCACGGCCGGCGGCGCCCACAGCGTCTCGAGCTTGAAGCCCTCGCGCAGGAAGTGGCGCGACTGGTAGCCCTGGGTCGCGCCGACCTCGGGGTGCACCGGGTCGGGGAAGACGCCGAGGATCGCGACACCCGGGTGGAACTGGAGGTTGCGGCCGACCTGGCCCGAGCGGTTCGCGAGGTCGCCGCTGCGGCGCAGCAGCACCGGCGTCGCCATGCAGCCGGCGGCGAGCACGACCTGACGCGCGCGCACCTCGAAGCGGTGGCTCGCGCGGCCGGTGAAGGGCGCGACGATGCGGCCGGCGACGCCGTGCGCGCGGCGGCCGTCGGCGAGCACTCGCTCGACGCGCGCCGAGGTCAGCACCGTGGCGCCGGCGCGCAGCGCGCCCGGCACGTAGCTGAGGTCGGTCGACTGCTTCGCGCGCGCGCGGCAGCCGGTGAAGCACTCACCGCTGCCGCGGCAGCCGCGCACGTTGCGCGCGATCGGCTCGCACGGGATCCCGAGCGCGCGGCAGCCGTCGCGGAAGAGCAGGTTGCGCCGGCCCTGCACCGCATCGGGCGTCGGCGCGATGCCGAGCCGCTCGCCGACCGCCGCGTAGTGCGGCTCGAGGTCGGCGAGCGTCGTGCGCTCGAGCGCGTAGCGCTCGCACCACTCGTCGAGCACGAAGTCGGGCGCCCGGTTGCAGATCGCCGAGTTCACGAGCGAGCCGCCGCCGAGCGCGATCGCCTGCATCGTCGGCATCACCGTGCCGACCGTCGTGCGCAGCCCGCCCTCGCGCAGCGTGCGCAGCATCGAGAGCCCGCCGTCGGGGACGTAGTCGTCCGGCGTGAAGGGGGGGCCCTCCTCGACGAGCACGACGCGGCGCCCGGCCGCGGCGAGCTCGTAGGCCACGACCGCGCCGCCGGGCCCCGAGCCGACGACGACGACGTCGGCCTCCTCGCGGACGTCGCCGGCGTAGTCGGCGAAGACGCGCAGGTCGGCGCCGGACGCGCCGGGTGCGTCCGCGACGCTCACCGCGCGGCCCCGAGCGCGGCGCCCGCCCCGCGGCCGCCGAGCGCGGCGCTCACCTCGCGCGCTCGGCGTACGCGGGGTGCAGCGGATCGCCGGGCGCGATCGGCACGCCGTCGCTCGGCGGCGAGACGTCCGCGCGCGTGTAGCGCACCGCGGCGCGCGGCTGACCGACCGGCGGATACAGCAGGTCGGCCTCGCACACCGGCGTCTCGATCGCACGCGGCGCGAGGCCGAGCGCGCGCAGCACGACCGGGTCGGCGAAGTAGCCGAGCGTCACGAGCGCGCGCAGGCTCGTGAACGCGAGCCGCCGCGCGAAGAGGCGGCTCGTGCGCCACTGCTCGAGCCACGCCGCTCGCACGTCCGGGGGCTGCGCGCTGAAGCGCCGCAGCCCGCGCGGGCCACGCGCGACCGGGAAGACGAGCGTCGCGTGCTCGACCGCGAAGAAGAGCAGGCGCATCAGCCGCCGCTGGCCCGCAGGCGCGGCGGCGGCGAAGCGGTCGACCCATTCGCCGACACCGGCGTCGGCGCCCGACGGCTCGAGCGGGCCGCCGCGCGGGAAGATCGCGTCGGCGGCGGCCGCGAGCGTCGCGAGCTCGCGGCGCGCGAGCGCGAGGCCGCGCGGCGCCGGCGGGTGTCCGCCCCAGATGCGCCAGCCGGCCCAGCCCGCGAGCGCGAGCAGCGCGAGCGCGGCGGCCGCGCTCACGGCGCCGCCCCGCTCTCCCAGAACGCGCGCTCCGACTCGCGGTGCGCGTCGAGCGCGCGGCACTCGGCCGCGAGCCACTGGGTCGTGCGGGCGGGCCGGAACGGGCGCCAGTCTCGGAGCTCGGGCGTGCGCGGGTCGGCGTCGCGCGCGAACGCGAGCCACGCGTCCTGCATCCGGCGCGCGAGCGCCGGCGCGTGCGGGTCGCCGTTCGCGACAAGCCGGCCCGCCTCGCTCGCGAGCCCGAACACGAACGGCACCTCGAGCGAGTGGCACGCGCCCGGCGCGCCGCCGAGCGCCGTCGTGCGCCACGCGAAGAGGTAGCTCCACGCCTCGCCGCGGTGGTGCTGCGCGAGCTCCTCGGCCGGCTCACGGAAGCAGCGGTCGGTCTGGATCGCGAACCACAGGTCGGCCGGCGTCACCGGCTCGCCGCGTGCGCGGCGCGCCTCGCGATAGACGGCGATCGCGCGCTCGGCGCGGCTGGCGCCGCCGGGGTGCTCGCCGGGGAGGATCCGCGCGACGCGGCGCAGCAGCGCCGCGTCGTCGAGCGCGCCGGCCTTCGGGTCGTAGAGCCCGTAGAAGCGCCACTCCTCGAGGTTCGAGCCGACGAGCAGCGGCAGCGCGGGCGCGTCGCCCTTGCGGACCGCCTCGTGCGGCGCGCGCGGGAGCAGCGCGCCGTCGACGCAGGGCTGGAACGACAGCGCGTCCATCGGGCCGCGCAGCGCCACCTGCGTGCGCGCCTGGGCGCCGAGCACCGCGTCGACCGGCGCGCGGCGCAGCGCGTCGAGGTCGCCGGGCGCCGCGCCGATCTCGCGCGCGAAGGTCGCCGCGACGCGCTCGGCGGCGGCGGGCGCGTGGGCGCTGCGCGCGGCGCCGCTCTGCAGGATCGCGCGCGCGAACAGGCCCCTCGCCGCCGGCGCGGCGAGCAGCGCCGCGATGCTCATCGCGCCGGCCGAGTTGCCGAACGCGGTGATCCGCGCCGGGTCGCCGCCGAAGCGCTCGGCGTGCTCGCGCACCCACTCGAGCGCCGCGATCTGGTCGAGCAGGCCGAAGTTCGCGTGCGCCGCGTCGTCGGCGCCGGGAAGCGCGAGGAAGCCGAGCGCGCCGAGCCGGTAGTTGATCGCGACGACGACGGCGTCGCCGCGGCGCGCGAGCTCGGCGCCGTCCCACACGCTCCACGAGCTCGCGCCGACGGTGAAGCCGCCGCCGTGGATCCACACGAGCACCGGGCGACGCGCCGCGTCGCAGGCCGGCGTCCAGACCGTCAGCGACAGGCAGTCCTCGGAGAAGTGCTCCTCGCGCGCGCCGAGGAGCTGCGCGACGAAGCCGGCGTTCTGCGGCGCGGCAGGGCCGGGACGCGTCGCGTCGCGCTCTCCCGCCCACGGCGTCTCGCGCCGCGGCGCCCGCCAGCGCAGCGGGCCCACCGGGGGCGCCGCGTACGGCACGCCGCGGAACGCGACCACGCCGTCGCGGAGCTCGCCGCGAATCCGCCCCGAACGCGTCTCGACGCTCGCGCTCGCCACGGCCGCGCACCGTACCACGGCCGGCGCCCTGCCGGTGCGCGGGCGCGCAGCACCTGGCCCCAACGGCCCGCCCGCGGGCCTCAATCGCGCGCCGCCTCCGGCCGATCGACGCCCTCAATCGCGCGCCGCAGCCGGCCGATCCATCCCTCATGCGACGGCGCACCGGGGCCCTTCTCGTCGGCGCGGCGCTGGTGGCCTTCGCCGCGCTGCGCGTCGCGGCGATCGGGACCACCGCCTTCAACTGGGACGAGCTCGCGCTCTTCCACGACGTCGCGCGCAGCGCCGCCGATGGCCGCCTGCACAGCGCCGGCCACGCCGGGCTGCCCCAGGCGCTGCTGATCCCGCTCGTCGACGGCTGCACCGACGAGATCGCGGTGGGGCGCGCCGCGCGCGCGGCGTGGCTCGCGGTCGTCTGGCTCACCCTCGGCGGCGTCTTCGCGCTGCTCTGGCAGCTGCTGCCGGTCGGGCGCTGGCGCGTGCACGACGCGGCGCTCGGCACGGCGCTGCTCGGCCTCGCTCCCGTGTTCCTGGAATGGTCGATCCAGGTGCGAACCGACCAGCTCGCGCTCGCCGGCGGCGCGTGGGGCGCGGCCGGCCTGCTGGCGTCGCGGCGGCGGCCCGGCCGCGCGCGGGCCGCCGGCG
>CAZQYK010000005.1:0-6068 GCA_964597285.1 uncultured Spirochaetales bacterium | reverse complement strand
GGTCAGGACGCGATCGAGCAGCACTTTCCAGTTGGCTTGGGGCTCGAGCGTGACGTACAAGCCTTCGTCCTCGAAGTAGCCCTGCTCATACGCGATCGCGAGCGGCGCCATGTCCGTCAGCTTGATGAAACCGAACTTCAGCTCGTCCTTCTCGAGCTCGAGCCGCTCGGCGGCGGCGTCCGCCGCGAGTGCGACCCCGAGCAGCGCAGCGAGCGCGAGCCGGCTGCGGTGCCCCCCTCGTCCGTTCTTCATTCCGACTCCTTCCTCTTCCAGCCCCGGCCCGTGAACGCAGCAACGGCGCCCGATGCGACCGCCGAGGATCGGTCGCTCCGGACGCCGTTGTCCGTCTCACCCGAGTCGCCGCGGCGGTCCGTGCCCATCGTTGGGCCTGGGCGACCGCCGCTCCGACTCGCACGTACGCCTATCAAGAGTCGTGCCAGCCCGCGCGCGTGCGCAGCGCTCGCCGACGCTTCGAACCCGGCACACTGCCGTCGCCGCGTGCAGCCGCTGCCCGCGAAGCGCGCAGCGCGCGTCGCGGCCGGCACAACTGGGCACGGACGCGATCACCGCAGCACTGCGAGTCCTGCCGCAGCATGCGCCGAAGCCACTGTTCGACTTCGCTCGGCTTCGCCTCGCTGCGCGCCGGCTACGCCGGCTTGCTCAGTTGAGCTCGGCCAGCTCGTCGATGCGGACGCGCAGCGCCGACAGCGCATGGCTCTCGAGGTGCGCGACCGGGTGGTCGGGGTCGAAGCCCTCGCCGTCGAAGAAGAGGTCGGGACCCATCGCGATCGGCGCGCTCGCGCGTTCGAGGGTCCACGCCACGTCGTGCACGCCCTCGGGCTTCTCGTCGATCCGCGGCGCCGGCAGCCCGACGTCGGCGGCCGCCTCGCGGTGCAGGTCGGGCCGGTAGACGCGGCGCGCGAGCGCCCGCAGGTCGATCGCCTTCTCGACGTAGCCCCAGCGCAGCATCTGGCACAGCAGCCACAGCGCGTGCGAGATCCAGGGGTGGTTGGCCGCGTTGCGCTGGAAGACGTGCGCGCTGCACGCGCCGGCCGATTCGGCGCCGGGCGGCGCGTCGAGCGAACGGCGCACGACCTCGACCGGCGCGTCGACGAAGCTCTCGCCGGCGATCACGTGCGCCACCTCGAGCCGGCGCGCCGGGTCGTCGACCTCCACGGCGGCCTCGAGCAGCGCGCCCAGCAGCGCCCGGTGCGCGTTCGGCTGCCGCTCGAGCCACGCCTCGCTCACCGCGAGCAGCTTCTCGGGCGAGTGGTTCCAGATCTCGTGCTTCGAGATCAGCACGCGTCCGCTGCCGCGCGCCTCGGCCAGCGCGTTCCACGGCTCGCCGACGCAGTAGCCGTCGAGCCGCCCCTTCTCGAGGTGCCCGACCATCGACGGCGGCGGAACGACGTGGAGTACCACGTCGCGGTCGGGGTGGATCCCGGCCGACGCGAGCCAGTAGCGCAGCTCGAGGTCGTGGGTCGAGTAGGGGAACACGATGCCGAAGCGCAGCGGCGGGCGGCCGGCGCGGCGGTCGCGCTCGATCAGCGCGCGCAGCGCGGTCGCGCGCACCGGACGCGACGCGAGCGCTGCCGGGTCGTGCGCCTCGAGCCGGCGCGCCAGGTCCTCGGACACGGTGATCGCGTTGCCGCCGAGGCCGAGCACGAGCCCGCTGCAGATCGGCAACGTCGGACCGCCGAGCCCGAGCGTCGTCGCGAAGGGCAGCGGCGCGAGCATCTGGGCCGCGTCGAGCGCGCCGGCGGCGAGCTTGTCGCGCAGCGTCGCCCACGACGCCTCGCGCGAGAGCTCCACCTCGAGCCCGTGGCGGCGGAAGTGGCCGCGCTCCTTCGCGAAGACGATCGGCGCGCAGTCGCTGAGGGGCACGAAGCCCACCCGCAGCTGGCGCTTCTCGATCCCTTCGTGCCCGCCCGCGTGCGCCGCGGCGCGGAGCCGGCCCTTCACCGCACCACCCATTCGGCTGCTCTCCCTCCGGCTTCGGCGGCGCGGCGACGCGCTCAGATCCGGTCCGCCGCCGACAGCACGTGGCGCGCGACCTCGACGAGCCGCACGCCCTGGTTCATCGCCATCCGGCGCAGCGCGCGGAAGGCCTCGTCCTCGCTCCAGCCGCGCTCGAGCATCAGGATCCCCTTCGCCTTCTCGATCAGCTTGCGCTCGGCGAGGCTCGAACGGGCCTGGGCCAGCTCGCTCTTGAGCGCCTGGAACTCCTCGAAGCGCGCGCACGCGACCTCGAGCACCGGTCGGATCCGCTCCGGCGCGGCGCCCTTGACGACGTAGGCCGCGACGCCGGCGCGCACCGCGCTGCGGATGCTCTCGCCGTCGCTCTCGTCGACGAACATCACGATCGGGCGCGGGTGCTCGCGCGCGATGCGCTGCACGTCCTCGAGCGTGTCGCGGTCGGGCGAGTCCATGTCGACGATCACGAGGTCCGGCTGCACCGCGCGCAGCGTCGCGTGCAGGTCCACCGGGCCGACGAGCTGCGCGACCACCTGGCAGCCCGCCTCTTCGAGCGAGCGCGCGAGGTCGCGCGCCCGGTCGGCCCGCTCGTCGACGAGCAACACGCGCAGCTTGTCCTTCACGCGAGCGGACCCTCGGCGGGGCGCTACGCAAGGCGCGTGCCGCGCGCGGCAGCGCGCGGGCCGCGCGCGCCGCCCGGCGCGCCCACGGGGTGGGCAGCGGCTGAGCGCGAAACGAGCAGCGCCGCGCGCGGCGTGCCCGCTCCGGCCCGGGTGGGCCGACTGCTCCGCCCCGCCCTCCGCGCGCCTCCGACCCCGCCGCGCTTGAGCCGCCTGCGGCGCTCTGCTAGGAATGGCGCCCCGCGCGCCCCCGAGCTGGGGCGCGCCCTTCTCTCTCGTTCCTCGGCCCCCGCCCCGCCGTCCGGCCGGCGGGGGCCCGGCGCCCGGACGCGGTCCGCGGCGCCGTCCGGGAGGCCCCTTGCGCGAGTACGAGTTCACCTACGTGATCCAGCCCGAGATCTCCGACGAGGGGATCACGGCGATCAGCCAGCGCTTCGAGGGGATCCTCGAGCAGAGCGGGTCGGAGAAGCTCTTCTACGAGGACTGGGGCCGGCGGCGCCTGGCCTACGAGATCCGCAGCTTCCAGAAGGGCCACTACCTGGTCCTGCACTTCCTGTCGGACGGCGCGGTGATTCCCGAGCTCGAGCGCTCGGCGCGTCTCGACGACTCGATCCTGCGCTTCCTCACCGTGCAGGCGGCCGCCGCCGTCGCCGACCTCGACGGGCGGCGGGCCGAAGCGAAGACGCTCGAAGAGGAGCGCATCAAGCGCGCCGCCGAGAAGGCCGCGCGCGAGGCCGAGGATGCCGCGCGCGAGGAGGCCGAGCGCGCCGAGCGGCTCGAGGCCGCCTCTTCGAGCGACTCGGCCGACGACGGCGACTCGAACGAGGAGGGCGACGAGTGAGCCTCGTCAAGCTGATCCTCGTCGAGTCGATCCATCGGCTCGGCGAGGCCGGCGACCTCGTTTCGGTGCGGCCGGGCTTCGCGCGCAACTACCTGCTGCCGCAGGGCAAGGCGATCCTCGCGACCCACGGGCGCGTCAAGGAGCTCGAGCACAACAAGCGCATCGCCGAGGAGAAGGCGGCGCGCGAGTTCCAGAACCTGCAGCTCGTGAAGCAGAAGCTCGAGGGGCTCGACATCGAGATCGCCGCGCGCGCCGGCGACACCGGCAAGCTCTTCGGATCGGTGACCGCGCCGCAGATCGCCGAGCGCATCGACGCCGCCGGGCTCGAGATCGACCGCCGCCGCATCGAGCTCGTCGAGCCGATCAAGGAGGTGGGCGAGCACAAGGTGCGCGTGCGCCTGCTGCGCGAGCTCGTCGCCGAGCTGAAGGTGAAGGTCGTCGCGGATGCGACGGGGGAATCCCCCGAGGAAGACCTCGAGGAGACGCTCGACGAGCGCGATCGCGCGCGCCGCGACCGCGATCGCGATCGCGACGACGAAGACGAGGATCGCGACGAGGATTCTTCCGCGCGCGAGTAGGCGTCTGGTAGAATCACGCTCCGCTCGCACCGAAGGGGGGTTGCGGTGGCGCGGTCGACCGGGACGTCGCACGGCTCTCACACGTCGTCGGACGCCGACGGCGGTTTCACCGACGGCGGCGCGAAGGGCGCACGGGGCGCGCCGAACGGCGTCGGCGGCGGCGGGCGCGTTCCGCCGCACGATCTCGAGGCCGAGAAGGCGGTGCTGTCGGCGCTGCTCGTCGACAACGACGCGATCCACGGCGTGCTCCACGAGGTGCGCCCGGACGACTTCTACCACCCGTCGCACCAGCGCATCTACCGCGCGATGCTCGCGCTGCAGGACGAGAACGAGCCCGTCGACCTCCACACGCTCGCCGACCTGCTGAAGACCGAGAACGCGCTCGACCGCGTCGGCGGCCTCGTCTACCTGAGTGAGCTCGCCGACTACGAGGCCACCGCGGCCAACGTCGTGCACCACGCGCGCATCGTCCGCGACAAGTCGGTCAAGCGCAGCCTGATCCGCGTCGCGAGCGAGATCGCCGAGGCGGCCTTCGAGGAGGGCGACCGCGCCGAGCAGCTGCTCGACGTCGCCGAGTCGAAGGTCTTCGACCTCGGCCGCTCCGAGGCGCGCACGACCTTCGCGCCGCTCGACCGCGGCCTGCACGACGCGATGGACTACGTCGACCTGCTGCGCGAGAGCGGCGGCCAGCTCACCGGCGTGCCGACCGGCTTCAAGGACCTCGACGCCGACACCGGCGGCCTCCAGCCCGGCGAGCTGATCGTGATCGCGGCGCGGCCGAGCATGGGCAAGACGGCGCTCGCGCTGAACCTCGCGCGCAACGCCGCGGTCGACCACGGCAAGAAGGTCGCGATCTTCTCGCTCGAGATGACGCGGCGCTCGCTCGTGCTGCGGCTGCTCGCGTCGGAGGCGCGCGTCAACTTCAACGAGTTCCGCAAGGGCTACGGCCACGTCGAGCACTACGGGCGCATCCAGCGCGCCGCGAACGATCTGTCGTCGGCGCAGATCTGGATCGACGACACCGGCATGATCACGATCCTCGAGATCCGCGCGAAGTGCCGCCGGCTCGCGTCGGAGTTCGGGCTCGACCTCGTGCTCGTCGACTATCTCCAGCTCGCGCACGGTAACACGCCGAGCCGCCGCAAGGACCTCGAGATCGGCGAGATCAGCCACGGGCTCAAGGTGCTCGCGAAGGAGCTCGACATCCCGGTGATCGCGCTCTCGCAGCTCAACCGCGGCCCCGAGCAGCGCGACCCCGACCAGCGCCGCCCGAACATGGGCGACCTGCGCGAGTCGGGCGCGATCGAGCAGGACGCCGACCTGATCGCGTTCATCTACCGCGACGAGGTCTACAACCCGAACGACGAGAACCGCGGCCGCGCCGAGCTGATCATCGCGAAGCAGCGCAACGGCCCGACCGGCACCGTGCACCTGCACTTCCAGGGCCAGTACGCGCGCTTCAACGATCTCGCGAGCGAGCGCCGCGCCGAGATGGGCATGGCCGATCAGGCCGGCTTCGACGCCGGCGCCCGCGCCGCCGACCCCGACCTCGAGATCGACCTCGACGCCCCGCTGCCGCCGGAATACGACGACTTCGAGGATTGAGGGCCGAGCGGCTGGGATCATGCCGCGAACCGCGAAGACGCCTTTGTGCTCTTCGAGCCAGTAGGCTCCCTGTGCGTTCTCAGTACTCGTCCTAGCTGATTCCCCTCACGATTCCCTCACGTTTTCTGAAGCACCTTCCCGGACCCATCGGACCATTCGAGCCCGCCGGACTGGCAGGCCAATGGGGGTAATAGACGCAGTTGGGCGGCACTCTCGCACTCTCGACATGACATCAAAGAAAAAGCGTGGACAAGTCTCTGTCATCAGCGAGGTATCGCAGGTGGTACTCGTCGAGCGCGCTGGGCCACGGCTCGTCGAACGTATAACCCTCAAGGTTGTCAAGCTTCCCATCGCGGATGAAGAGAACAAATCCCGCGCCATGTTTAAGGCCCGGAGAATCCGCAACCACGTCGCCTAAACGGGCCCCCCGAGCAGCACTCAACAAGCGGG
>CAZQYK010000004.1:0-6569 GCA_964597285.1 uncultured Spirochaetales bacterium | reverse complement strand
GCACCACCTCGGTGCTCGGCGCGCTGCCGCTCGCGCTCGCCGGCAGCGCCGGCGCCGAGAGCCGCCAGGCGATCGGCATCGCGGTGATCGGCGGGCTGCTCTTCTCGACCGTGTTCACGCTCGTGATGATCCCGGTGGTCCACTTCGTCGTGATCCGCTCGGCCGAGCGCTTCGGCTGGGGCGCCCCGCCGCCGCTGGTCGTGCTGGACGATTAGGGGCGGGCCGCCGGACGCTGACCTACGCTGCGGCGCCGTGACGGCCGAGGCCTGGCTGACGTCGGGGGTCGTCGCGGCGATGTTCGTCGCGATGGTGCGCGGCACGGCACCCGCGCTCGCGATCGTCGGCGCGCTCGTCGCGCTGCTCGCGACCGGCGTCGTCGACGAGCGCGCGGCCTTCGCCGGCTTCTCGAGCCCGGCGCCGATCACCGTCGGCGCGCTCTTCGTGCTCGCGAAGGCGGTCGAGCGCTCGGGCGTGCTCGGCCCGGTGCTGCGCGGCGCGCTCGGCGGGCCGGGGGGCGAGCGCGCGAGCCTGGCGCGCCTGCTGGCTCCGTCGGCCGCGGCGTCGGCCTTCCTGAACAACACGCCGATCGTCGCGGTGCTGATGCCCGGCGTGCTCGCGAATGCCGAGGAGCGGCGCGTCGCGGCGTCGCGCGTGCTGATGCCGCTGTCGTTCGCGGTGATCCTCGGCGGCATGGTGACGACGATCGGGACGTCGACGAACCTGCTCGTGTCGGGCCTGCTCGAGGCGTCGGGGCAGGCGCCGCTCGGGCTCTTCGAGATCACGCCGCTCGGGCTCCCGCTCGCGATCGCCGGCGTCGCGCTGCTCGTCTGGATCGCGCCGCGCCGGATCCCCGAGCGCGCCTCGCCGCGCAGCCGCCTCGCCGCGGCCGAGCGCGAGTTCGTGCTGCGGATGGTCGTCGACCCCGGCGGCCCGCTGGTCGGGCGCGACGTCGAGGCGGCCGGGCTGCGCCACCTCGAGGGCGTGTTCCTCGTCGAGATCGAGCGCTCGGGCGAGCGCATCGCGCCGGTCGCGCCGGAGACCGGGCTCGAGGCCGGCGACCAGCTGCTCTTCGTCGGCCAGGCGCGCACGGTGTCGGACCTGCGCGCGCTCGCCGGGCTGCGCTCGGCCGAGTCGCCGCACCTCGCCGGCCTCGAGGGCTCGTCGCAGCGCCTCGTCGAGGTCGTGCTCGGGCCCGAGTCGCCGCTGCTCGGGCAGACGCCGAAGCAGCTCGACTTCCGCGCGCGCTACCAGGCGGCGATCGTCGGGATCCACCGCGAGGGCGAGCCGGTCGCGGCGAAGCTCGGCGCGGTGCGGCTGCGACTCGGCGACACGCTGCTCTTGCTCGCCGACCCGGACTTCGCGGCGCGCTGGCGCGGCCGGCCGGACTTCTGGGTGCTCGCGGTCGGTGCCGAGCCGGCCGGCGGCGGCTGGCGCGCCCCCTTCGTCGCCGCCGTCGCGGTTTCGGTCGTCGTGCTCGCCGGCAGCGGCGCCGTGCCGATCCTGCACGCGTCGCTCGTGGGCGCGTTCGCGGTGGTCGCCGCGCGCGCGCTGTCGCTCCAGGAAGCGCGCGGCGCGATCGAGGTCGAGACGCTCGTCGTGATCGCCGCGTCGTTCGGCATCGGCGCGGCGATCGAGCGCTCCGGGCTCGCCGCGGTGATCGGGCACGCTCTCGTCGAGCTCGCGCAGGGCGTCGGCTGGCGCGGCGCGCTCGCCGGCGTCGTGATCGCGACGCTCGTGCTGACCGAGTTCATCTCGAACAACGCCGCCGCGGCGCTGCTCTTCCCGATCGCGACCGCGGCCGCCGCCGAGGCCGGCGGCGACCCGCGCCGCTTCGCGATCGCCGTCGCGATCGCCGCCTCGTGCTCGTTCCTGACGCCGGTCGGCTATCAGACGAACACGATGATCTACGGCCCCGGCGGCTACCGCTTCGGCGACTACTGGCGTCTCGGCGCGCCGCTGACCGCGCTGTGCGCGGCGTGGCTGATCCTGGCGGGTTGACGGGCGCGGCCCGTTCGGCGCTACACTGCGGCGCCGTGAGAGGCCTCCGTTTGGCGACCGCAAGCCGCCCTTCGCTCGGGATCGCGTTGCTGTGCCTCGCGCTGCTCGGCGTCCCGGCGACCGGCTTCGCCGGCGCCGATGCGTTCGCGTTGCCGGCGCCGCTCGGCTGGGAGACGCCGCAGGCGGCGACGCTCGAAGTCACTGCAGCGCCGCAGCCGGTTTCCGAGGTCTCGGCGCGGCTGCCGTCGCGCGCGTTCGCAGCGCGCACCGAGCCCCACGCTGCGCCGCCGCCTCCGGCGAGCGCGCCGGCCCGGATCGCCGAGCGCGAGCTTCGAGGGTCCACGAGCCCGCTGCTGCGCTGGCGCCTCGCCCACAGCACGTCGAGCGGCATCGACTGACGCGCGCACCCCGGTCCCGGGAGCCCGACCCGCGCTGACGCGGGTCCCGCGGGCGGCCTGCGCCCGCACGGCAGACCTGAGACGCCGGTCCCAGCGCACCGGCGCGAGGAGCCTCCGGTGAAACCCGTGCCTCCGCGCGCGGGCCCCGCGAAGCGGGCCGCTCCGCGCTTCTTCCAGCTCGTTCCCCCCGACACGTCGATCGACTTCGTGCGGCACTTCCGTCGCTGCGCCGCGCTCTCGCTCGCGGCGCTGCTGGCCTCCGCGCTCGCGCTCCCGCTGCGCGGCATCCGCGTCGGCGTCGACTTCGCGGGCGGCTACCAGATCGTCGCCGAGATCGCGTCCGAGCCGCCGGTCGACGAGTCGGACGTGCGCGCCGCGCTCGCATCGGCCGGCTTCGGCGACGCCGACGTCATCCGCGAGGGCGAAGTCGCGGAGGGCGTCTTCCAGATCCGCTTCGCCGCGACGGAGGGCCGCGATCCCGCCGACGCCGCGCACGCGGTGCAGACCGCGCTCGGGGCAGTCGCCGGGGCGTCGGCGGTGACGATCGAGAAGGCCGACTTCGTCGGTCCGCGCGTCGGGGCCGAGCTTCGCGGTCAGGCGCTCAAGTCGCTCGCGATCGCGTTCCTGCTGATCTCCGGGTACGTCGCGCTGCGCTTCGCGCCGGCCTTCGCGCCCGGGGCCATCGTCGCGCTGATCCACGACGTCGCGCTCACCGCCGGCATCTTCGTGCTCCTCGGCTGGGAGTTCGACATGGGGGTGCTCGCCGCGCTGCTCACGATCGTCGGCTACAGCATCAACGACACGATCGTGATCTTCGACCGCATCCGCGAGCTCCGCGCGCGCCGCTCGAACTTCGACCCGGCCGCGATCGTCAATCTCGCGATCAACGAAACGCTCTCGCGCACGCTGCTGACTTCCGGCACGACGCTGATTGCCGTGCTCGCACTGCTGCTCTTCGGCGGCACCGTGCTGCGTGGCTTCTCGGCGGCGCTGGCGATCGGCATCGTCGTGGGCACCTACTCGAGCGTCTACGTGGCGGCTCCGGTCTTGCTCTGGGTGGAGTCGCTGCGCGCGCTCCGCCCGGCGTCGCCGCCGACGTCGGGGGCCGCCGACGCCGACGAAAGCAGCTCCTCGTGAGCGCGCTTCCCCGCGAGCAGTGGGCGACGCGGCTCGGGCTGGTGCTGGCGCTGGCCGGCAACGCGATCGGCCTCGGAAACTTCCTGCGCTTCCCGCGCCAGGCGGCGCTAAACGGCGGCGGCGCATTCCTGGTGCCGTACTTCGTGTGCTTGTTCGCGATCGGGATCCCGCTGCTGTGGGTCGAGCTCGCGATCGGCCGTTACGGCGGCGCGCGCGGCCGCGGCAACACCGCGTCGATCTTCCCGCTCTTGTGGCGCCACCCGCTCGCGCGCAGCCTCGGCGCGCTCGGGATCTTCATCCCCTTCGTCGTCGCCACCTACTACGTGTACGTCGAGTCCTGGTGCCTCGCGTACGCCTGGTTCGCGCTCGAAGGCAGCCTCGCGCAGGCGGCGACGCCCGACCGGATCGGCGGCTTCCTCGCCGGCTACCAGGGGCGCGAGAGCAACGCCTGGTTCGACGGCCTCGGCTGGGCCTACGCGTTCTTCACACTGACGCTCGCGCTGAACCTCGCAGTGCTGCGCGGTGGCATCGCGAAGGGGATCGAGCGGCTCGCGCTCGTCGCGATGCCGCTGCTGCTGCTGCTCGGCGTCGGGCTCGGGCTGCGCGTGCTGACGCTCGATCCGCCGCCCGGCGCCGGCGCGGAGCAGAGCGTCACGGCCGGGCTCGGCTTCGTCTGGAACCCGGACTTCGGCGCGATCGCCGACCCGGGCGTGTGGCTCGCTGCGGCCGGTCAGGTGTTCTTCACGCTCTCGGTAGGCTGGGGGATCGTCCACGCCTACGGCTCGTACATCGGCTCGCGCGACGACGTCGCGCTGACCGGGCTCACCGGCGCGAGCCTGAACGAGTTCGCCGAGGTCGTGCTCGGCGGGACGATCGCGCTGACCGCGGCGGTCGTGTTCCTCGGCGCCGCGCAGGCGCAGGAGGTCGCGCGCGCGGGCTCGTTCGACCTCGCGTTCCAGGCGATGCCGCTCGTGCTCGCGCAGCTTCCCGCGAGCGGGCTCTTCGCGACGGCGTGGTTCCTGCTGCTCTTCCTCGCCGGCCTGACGTCGAGCGTCGCGCTGCTGCAGCCGCTGATCAGCCTGCTCCAGGAGGACTTCGGAACGTCGCGTCCGCGCGCCGTCGCGCTGTCGGGCGCGCTGCTGTGGATCTGCGCGCACCCGGTGCTCTTCTGGCTCGGACACGGCTTCCTGGACGAGCTCGACTTCTGGGTGGGCGAGCTCGCATTGCTGGTGTTCGGCTTCGTCGAGCTCGTGATCTTCGCGTGGATCTTCGGCATCGACCGCGGCTGGGAGGAGATCACGCGCGGCGCGCGGCTGCGCCTGCCGCCGGCGCTGTACCGCCCGCTGATCCGCTGGGTGCTGCCGCTCGCGCTCGGCGCGATCCTCGCGACCTGGCTCGCGCACGAGCTCGGCCCGCGCCTGTCGCTCGCGGCGGTCGACGCCGGCGACCGGCCCTACGTCGTCGGCGCGCGGTTGTGGCTGATCGCGCTGCTCGGCGCGGCGATCGGGCTCGCGCACGCCGGCGCGCGCGCGGCCGCGCGGCGCGAGGAGCGCCCGTGACGACCGGCGGCTGGATCTTCCTGGCGCTCGGCTGGGGCGGCGTCGCCGCGCTGTGCGCGTTCTGCCTGGCGCGCTCGCTGCGCGAGGCCGGCCGGCGCGGTGACGGCGACGGGCCGCGCGGATGAGCGCCCCGCTCGAGGAGCGCCTCGCCGACGGCCTCGCGCGCTGGGTGCGCTGGGTCGGGCGGCGGCCGCGCGGCGTCGCGGCGCTGATCCTCGCGCTCACCGCGGCGCTCGCGCCGTGGACGGTGTCGAACCTCGGCATCACGTCGGACAACTTCGCGCTGCTCTCCCCCGAGCTGCCCTTCCTCGAGCGCAACCGCGCGTTCGTCGAAGCCTTCCCGGTCGAGCGCGACCCGCTCTACGTGCTCGTCGAGAGCCCCGACCCGGCGCACACGCGCGCCGCCGCCGAGGCGCTCGCCGAGCGGCTGCGCGCCGACCCGGCGCACGTGCGCAGCGTGTTCCTCGCCGGCAGCGGGTCTTTCTTCGAGCGCTACGGGCTGCTCTACCGCGACGTCGGCGAGCTCGAGGAGCTCCTTGACGCGCTCGTCCAGGCGCAGCCACTGCTCGCGGCGCTCGAGCGCGACCCTCGGCTCGCGGCGCTCGTCGAGGTTCTCGAGCGCGCGCTCGACCACGGCGACGCGGCGCCCGACCCGGACTTCCTCGACGCGCTGCGCGAGGCCGTGGTGCGCAGCGCTGACGGCTCCCCGGTGTCGAGCTCGCTCGCCGACCTGCTGCTCGCCGGGTCGCGCTTCGAGACCGAGCTGCGGCAGGTGCTCGTCGTCGACCCGGTGCTCGACTACGCGTCGCTCTTCTCGGCGCGCGAGGCGCTCGACGCGATCCGCGCGGCGGCCGCCGGGCTTCCCGGCGCGGGCGAGGTACGCGTGCGCGTCACCGGCCAGCCCGCGCTCAACTACGAGGAGATGCGCGGCCTGGTCTGGGACGTCGGCGTCACCGGCCTCGCGTCGTTCGCGATGGTCGTGGCGCTCTTGTGGGCGGCGCTGCGCTCGCTGCGCCTCGTCGCGGCCGCGGCAGCGAGCGTCGTCGTCGGGCTGGTCTGGACCAGCGCGTTCGCGGCGGCGGCGATCGGCACGCTCAACCTGATCTCGGTCACCTTCGCAGTGCTCTTCGTCGGGCTCGGGATCGACTTCTCGATCCACCTGCTGCTCCACTACGTCGCGCTGCGGCGCGGCGGCGCCGCGAGCGACGCCGCGCTCGAGGCCGCGACGCGCCGGGTCGGCACGTCGCTCGTGCTGTGCGCGGTGACGACGGCGCTCGGCTTCTACGCGTTCGTGCCGACCGACTACCTCGGGATGGCCGAGCTCGGGCGGATCGCCGGCACCGGCATGCTCGTGATCCTCGCGCTGACGCTGACGCTCGTGCCGGCGCTGCTCGGCAGCGGGCTCGCGCCGCGGGGGCTCCCGGCGCCGCGCCCGGCGCGCGCGGCGCGTTGGGATCCCGCGCGGACGCGCCGGCGC
>CAZQYK010000003.1:0-5463 GCA_964597285.1 uncultured Spirochaetales bacterium | reverse complement strand
GCGCAGCGCCGGCGAGAGCGGCGTGTTCAGGCGCAGGCCGCCGTCGGCGTAGTAGGTGCTCGCGATCCGCACCGCCGGGAAGAGCAGCGGGATCGCCGCCGACGCGAGCGCGTGCGTCGGCCGCAGGTGCGTGATGCGCGGCACGACCGACGGGTCGCGCGTCCAGCCCGGCAGCTCGCGCTCGCGCGACTCGAGGAAGACGACGACGCGGCCGGTCGCGATCTCGGTCGCGGCGACGCAGACCGCGCCGACGTGGCCGGCGTTGACGTTGCTGCGGATCCCGCGCCACGGCACCGCGCGCACGACCATCCGCTCTAGCGCCTGCGTGTTCAGCAGGCCGTAGATGCGGTCGGGCGCACTGCCGCCGCGGAAGCGGTCGGCCATGCGGCGCAGCCCGAGCATCCGGCGCGGCAGGCCGAGCAGGTCGCGGCGGCCGAAGGGCAGCACCTCCTCGATCTTCATCGAGCGCCAGAAGTCGACGAGGCGCGCGGCGCGCTCGGGGCCCTGGTGCGCGGTCGCGGCGAGGTAGCAGGCGTGGATCGCGCCGACCGACGTGCCGCCGAGGATGTCGAAGGTCGCCGGGCGGCCGAGGCGCTTCGGCAGCTCTTCGACGAGGTAGCGCACGACGCCGGCCTCGTAGGCCCCGCGCGCGCCGCCGCCCGAGAAGATCAGCGCGCGCCGCGGGCGGCGCGGAACGGGGGAAGCAGCGCCGGCGGGATCAGCCAACCCGCTCGACGTACGCGTTCGTGCGCGTGTCCACGCGGATCTTCTCGCCTTCCTTGATGAAGAGAGGCACCTGGACGACCGCGCCGGTCTCGAGCGTCGCCGGCTTGGTCGCGCCGGAGGCCGTGTCGCCCTTGAAGCCGGGGTCGCACTGCGAGACGACGGCCTCGACGAAGGCGGGGAGCTCGATGTTGATCGGCTTGCCGCGCCAGAACACCACGTCGACCTCGAGGTTCTCCATCAGGTACTTGCGCGCGTCGCCGATCTGCTCCTGCGTGAACGGGAGCTGGTCGTAGGTCTCCTGGTCCATGAAGACCATCTGCTCGCCGTCCTGGTAGAGGTACTGCATCCGCTTGTCTTCGATCTCGGCTTCGTCGACCTTCTCGCCGGAGCGGAAGGTCTTCTCGAGCACGCGGCCGGTGCGGAGGTTCTTGATCTTCGTGCGGACGAACGCGCCGCCCTTGCCGGGCTTCACGTGCTGGAAGTACGTCATCACGTAGGGCTCGCCGTCGATCTCGACCTTGAGCCCATTGCGGAATTGCGAGGTGTCGACCGCCATGGCTGCTCCCGGAAGGGGTCGAGCATTCTAGCGGCAAGTTGGCGGGGGTGCTGGAGCGCGGCGGTCGCCGCGGGCCGCAGCCGCCGGCCTCACCTCCTCGCGAGGCGGAGTCGGCGAGCTCCCGGGATCTCGCCCGGATTTAGCAGCCCTCGCCTGCGCCAGCCCTCGCGGAGCAGCCAGCCGCGAGGCAGCGCGACCGCATGCGGCCCCGCCGTCGAAGCGCCAGCTCCGGAGGGAAGCCGACGCCGCCAGCCGTCGAACCAGCGCCCGGACGACGCCGGATCCAGCCGCATCGACCGACAGAGCGCCTTCCCGAGCTTCGCCGCATGCCGGCGGGCGTTGAGGAGAACGTACGCGAGCGCGTTCCGCACCTGCGACGGGCTCTTCAGCACGCGCAGGTGGTAGCGATCCGCGAGGACGCGACCCGTGCGCCGGAACACCCGATTCACTGCGCGCGCCAGGCGCGCTCCGATCGCCTTCATCCCGCGCCCGAGCGCCTCTCGGTCCTCGGCCTCCACCACGAGGTGCGCGTGGTCATCCTGGAGCGAGTAGTGCACGAGCCGGAATTCGCCGCGCTCGCAGCCCTTCGCGAAGGTCCGTTCGACCTCGCTCACCAGCTTCACGGTCCGCAGCGACGGCACTTCGCCGCGCACCTTCAACGTCACGTGGCACGGCAGGCCCCGTGCGAAGCGCTCGCGCGAGCCGTGGCGCACGCGCGGATTCGGTCCGGGCTTCCGTCCCGCGCCGGGCCGGCAGCCACCCCAGCATCGGCGGTCGAGATCGAGCTGTTCGTGATCTCGACTCACTAGTGTGTTGCTATCGGCTATGTTAGTTCGTGTCAAGGCCTCGGAACCCGCGAAGTTCGGTGACAGGTCGCCCACGGAATCGGCCGCGGCGAGGGAGGCTCGTTCGTGATCCTCGGCACTCGAGCCGAGGGTGGGCGCGCGCAAGACTTCACGCGCGCGGACGGCCGATTCGAGTTCTCTCACCTGGAGGATGGGGTGTACACGCTGGTGGTGATGCGGGGCGTACTCGGCTCCGATCCCGCCGGAATCTCCCTCTCCCCGGTCGAGTTCGAAGTGTCGATCGAGACCGGCGCTCGTATCGAGCCGACGCTCACCATCGAGCCGGGGCGCACACTGGAAGGTCGCGTTCGCCTGGCCTCCGGTGCCGGCGCGCGCGACGGGACCGAGATCGGCCTCGTCCAAGTGGACGAGGAGCCGGACCCGAGATTCCGGGACGACTACTCGGCGGTTACGTACTCGTGGCTGGGCCGATACCGGTTTCGCGGGCTGCGTCCCGGGCGCTACCGCGTGCTGGCCGAGCCGGAGTCGGCGCACGACGTACGAACGCACGGTGTCCTGGTCGATCTTCGCGACGACGGTGTGCACGGCGCGAGCCTGACGCTCCGACGACCGGGCCCGAGGCCTCGCCAATCCCCGACCCCTCCGGGTGACGCCTGGCCGACTGCGACACCAGCGCGCGTAGGCCGGTCTCCGGGTTGCGCGGTCGGCGCCGACGGCTCAGTACGGCTGCGCTCCGCCCGTCGCGTCGTACACGCGTTCGACATGGGCGAGCAGCCGGGGCCGCGCCTCCAGCCGCCGCCGCGCCCCCTCGAACACCTCGCGGTACATCACGGAGAGCGCCGCGCAAACCGAGAGGTCCGCGCGGCTGATCCGGTCGCCGTAGAAGTACGAGCGCTGGCCGAGGAGCTTGGCCAGGTCCTCGAGTCGGTGCTCGAACTCGGGCCCGGGACCTCCGCTCTTCGCACCGAAGACGTCGGAGCGCAGCTTCCCGCGCGCGTCGAAGAGTCCGAGCTGGGCGAGCGAGCCCATCGGGAAGCCGCCGCGCACCGCGCCGGGCGCGTCTGGCCCGAGCCGGCCCTGGACCCAGCGCAGGACGTAGAACGCGAAGGTCTCGTCGATCCATTTCTCGAGCCGCCGCTGGTCGCGCGCCGCGCGCGAGTCGGCCGAGACGAGCGGCGGCTCGGGGAAGCGCTCGTCGAGCAGATCGAGGATCGCGGCCGAGTCGGGGGTGCGGACCCCGTCGACCTCGATCACCGGGAGCAACCCGGTTTCCGGGCTCAGCCGGGCGTAGTCCTCGGGGCCCGCGGGCTGGACGAGCTCGAAGCCGACACGCTTCAGCCGCAGCCCGCGCGCGACCTTCTCCGTCAGCGGAGCACGCGGCCCGTAGAGGACGACCCGAGGGTCCAGCACGGCGGCGCGAGGGTAACGCGTCGAGGGAGCGCGGCCCGGCCACGGGGCCGACCTCAGACCGTCGACGCCGTCTCCAGCCTCAGTGCGCCGTCGCCGGCTCTTGCGAGGCCGATTCGGTCAGCGGGGCGGAAGCCGAGGTCGCGCTCGGCGCGGCGCGTGTCGAGCGTGAAGCCGAAGCGCAGCGCCGGGCCGTCGAAGGGCAGCGGCGCGCGGCGCGCGCCGAGCAGCCGCGCGGCGCCGGCGGCCCAGCCGAGCAGCGGGTGCGGCACCGGCCAGGCCGCGTGGCCGGTCCAGCGCGCGAGCATCGACATCGGCACCGACTCGCGTCCTGCCACGTTGTAGATGCCCGAGCGCCGCGCGTGCAGCGCCGCCTGGATCGCGCGCGCGACGTCCTTGTCGGAGATCACCGCGCACAGCGGGTCGTAGCCGAGCGCGCGCGCGCGCAGCGCGCTCGTCGGCAGCGCCGGATTCATGTACGCGTAGCCGCCGGCCGCGACGACCGTCGGCGCGCGCAAGAGCACGACGCGCAGCCGGTCGTTGTGGACCTCGCCGTGCACGATCATGTCGGCGTCGATCCACGAGCGCACCTCGGGCGCGACCGACGGGTCGAGGTCGAGCTCGCTCTCCTCGGTGAGGCGGTTCGCGTTGCCGGGCTGGAGCTTGTAGACGTAGGCGCTGCCGAGCACGACGAGGCTCGCGACGCTCGGCGCCTCGAGGCAGTGCTGCACGACGAGCCGCGCCTCGGCGGTGCGCTCGGACAGCCCGCCGACGAGCGGCATGCCGCCCTCGGGCGCCGGGCCGTGGCGCGGCAGGTGCACGACCGCGTCGACCTCGGCCTCGCGGAAGCGCGCCGAGTGGAACAGGTCGGTCGTCGGCCGGTGCTTCGCGAGGTCGACGCGCGCGTAGACGACGCGCGGGCCGTCGCCGGCGAGGAAGCGGTCGAATGCGCGCGGCGTCGGGCCGCCGCCGACCGCGAAGATCGACTCGACCGCCGGATCGTGGAACAGGCGCTTGACGACGCGGCGGCCGATCGGCTCGTCGGCGTGCGTGACGAGGACGCTCGTCACCCCCGGTTCCGATCGATCAGCAGCTGCACGGCGCGGCGGGTCTGCTTCGCCAGGTAGTGCACGACGCGCGCGTCGTCGGCGCTCTCGGGGCCGAAGCGCTCGTGGAAGTCGAGCGGCTCGCCGTAGACGATCCGGTAGCGCACCGGGTACGGCAGCAGGCCCAGCGGGCCGAGCCACGGGAAGGTCGGCGTGATCGGCGCGACCGGCAGGCCGAGCCAGCGCGCGATCGGCTTCAGGTCGTAGAGGATCGGCGTCTGGTCGTCGCTGCCGATCACCGCCATCGGCACGATCGGCGCGCGCGCCAGGAGCGCGCGCTCGACGAAGCCGACGCGGAACGACTGGAGCCGGTAGCGCTGCGTCACCTGCTTGCGGATCCCCTCGATCCCTTCCGGGTAGACGAGCACGAGCTGACCGTCGTCGAGCAGGTCGGCGAAGTTCTCACGCGTGCCGATCACCTGTCCGACGCGCGCGTAGAACACGTTGACGAACGGGAGCTGGCCGGCCCAGCGGTCGACGATCGCGCGCGGAAGGCGCGGCGGGTCGGTGTGGAGCAGCACGTCGACGACGGTCATCGCCGCGTCGAAGGGCAGCAGGCCCGCGTGGTTCGACGCGAGCACGACCGGCCCGCTCTCGGGCAGGTGCTCGTGCCCGGAGCTCTCGACGCGGAAGTAGGTCCGGTAGAGCGCGTGGAACCACGGCAGCGCCTGCTTCGCGACCTGCGGAGAGAAGCCGAAGCGGTCGTACGGGGTCTCGCCCTCGACGAGGTGGGCGAGGCTCGCGATCGCGCGGCGCGCGCGCTCGGGCAGCAGCCGGTCCCAGAGGTCGAGGCGCTCGGGCAGCTCGATCTCGCCGAGCGTCGGCGCGGCGCGGGGCGCCGGCTCGGGCGCGCGGCGCGCCG
>CAZQYK010000002.1:0-6911 GCA_964597285.1 uncultured Spirochaetales bacterium | reverse complement strand
GCCGAGGCGCTCGGCGCGCCCGGCCGCGGCCGCGCGCTCGCCGAGCGGCTGACCGATCGGTTGACCTCGCTCGGCGAGCGCGCCGCACACGCCGCGACGCGCCCGTCGGTCGCGTGCATCGAGTGGATCGACCCGCCGATGGCCGCCGGCAACTGGATGCCCGAGCTCGCGGCGCTCGCCGGCGCGCGGGCGCTCTTCGCCGAGGCCGGCGCGCACACGCCGTGGCTCGCGTGGGACGAGCTCGTCCGCGCCGATCCCGACGCGATCGCGATCCTGCCGTGCGGCTTCGACCTCGCGCGCACGCGCCGCGAGCTCGGGCCGCTGCTCGCGCGCACCGAGCTGCCACGGCTGTGCGCGGTGCGCGGCGAGCGTGTCTACGCCGCCGACGGCCACCACTTCTTCAACCGCCCGGGCCCGCGCCTGGTCGAGTCGCTCGAGATCCTGTGCGAGATGCTGCATCCCGAGCTCTTCGAGCCGCGCTGGCGCGGCGTCGGCTGGGAGGCTCTCGGACCGGTCGAGGCGTGGCGCCGTTGAGGCCCGCGGCTCCGGAGGAGACCCGATGACGCGAACGAAGGCGCGCGCGCCGGTGCGCTGCGGCTGGTGCGGCGACGACCCGCTCTACGTCGCCTATCACGACACCGAGTGGGGCGTGCCGCTGCACGACGACCGGCGCCTGTTCGAGTTCCTCGTGCTCGAGGGCGCGCAGGCGGGCCTCGCGTGGATCACGATCCTGCGAAAGCGCGAGGGCTACCGGAAGGCCTTCGCCGGCTTCGACCCCGAGGCCGTCGCGCGCTTCAACCGCCGCAGCGTCGAGCGGCTGCTGCGCGACCCGGGCATCGTGCGCAACCGCCAGAAGGTCGAGGCCGCGCTCGCGAACGCGCGCGCGTTCCTCGCGGTCCGGGACGAGTTCGGCTCGTTCGACCGCTACGTCTGGCGCTTCGTCGACGGCCGCCCGATCCAGGGCCGCCGCCGAAAGATCGCCGACGTGCCGGCGCTGACGCCGGAGTCCGAGGCGCTGTCGAAGGACCTCGTGCGCCGCGGCTTCAAGTTCGTCGGCCCGACGATCTGCTACGCGCACATGCAGGCCACCGGCATGGTCAACGACCACCTCGTCGGCTGCTTCCGCCACGACGCCGTCGCGCGGATGCGCTAGATCACCGGCACGCCACGACGCCGGCGGCCGCGCGGGAATGCCCGTTCGAGGCGGGCGATGTCCTCCTCGTCGAGCGCGAGCTTCCCGGCGCCCGCGTTCTCCTCGACGTGCTCGGCGCGGGCGGCCTTCGGGATCGCGAACACGTGCGGCTCGCGGACGAGGAAGCGCAGCGCCACCTGGCGCGGGGTGGCGTCGTGGCGCTCGGTGACGTGGCGCAGCGCGCGGTCACGCGCCGGGAATCGGCCGGAGCCGAACGGGCTGTAGGCGACGACGGCGATGCCGTGGCGGGCGCAGAAGGGGACGACGTCGTGCTCGATCGCGCGCTCGCGCAGGTGGTAGAGCACTTGGTTGCACGCGACGCGACCGGAGCCCGCGAGCGCCAGCACCTCCTCGATCTCCTCGACGGCGAAGTTCGAGACGCCCCACGCGAGGATCTTCCCGGCGGCGGCCAGCTCCTCGAGCGCGGCGACGGTGTCCTCGAGCGGGTGGTCGCCGGGCCAGTGCAGCAGATAGAGGTCCAAGTGGTCGGTGCGCAGCCGCGCCAGCGAGCGCTCGCAGGCGGCCACGGTGCCGCGACGCGAGGCGTTCTCGGGCAACACCTTCGAGACGAGAAACACCTCGCCGCGCCGGCCCGCGATCGCCTCCGCGACGAGCTCCTCCACCTCGCCCGCGCCGTACATCTCGGCCGTGTCGACGTGGGTCATGCCGAGGTCGAGGCCACGGCGCAGCGCGGCCACCGCCGTCTTGCGGTCGCGCTCCATCCCCCACGTGCCCTGCCCGATCACCGGCACGGGGCGCTGCGTCGGGCCGAAGGGGCGCCTCTCCACCGCCCGATGATGCCTCCTTCGCCCGGTCCCGTCTCTGCTCCGGGCTCCGAGCCGGCGTGCGCCGAATGCGCTCTCACCGGCGCCCGACCCCGGGGATTCAGGCGCGGTCGCGTCCCGCCGATCCGGGCGTCCATGACCCGCGCCCTCGCGTGGACCGGCCTCGCGATCTCGCTCGCGCTGATCGGCTTCGCGGTGTGGATCCACCTGCATCTCGATCCGATCATGCGGGTGCTCCCGGCGCTGATCTTCGGCGGCACCGGCATGCTGATCGGCCTGCTGAGCGTGCAGGGACTGCTCGCCACGTCGATGCCGCCCCATCGCTGGACGCGCCCCGCGCCGGAGTGGCTGCGCGGACCGGGCGGGGTGGTGCTGGGGCTCGCCCTGATCGCGGCCGGCGCGCACGGCCTGCTGCAGGGCAGCGTCCGCGTTCCCAACGTCGTCTTCGCGCGCGAGGTGTCCGCCGCCGACGCGCCCGTCGCCTACTGGACGCTCGTCGTCACCGATCTGGTCGGCGGCGTCGCCCTGCTCGTCTCCGGCGCCCGGATGTCGATGCGGCGCCGGCATCCGTAGCGAGGGCTGCGGCGCGCTGCCAGCGACTTCTCGCCCGGCCCTCGTGCTGCTCGCGCTCGGACCATCGGCCCGTTCTCACGAGTCCAGCGCCGCGCGGCGCCGCCCGAGAAAGCAGCGGATCGCGGGATCGCTCTCGAGGCCGATCGCGCGCTCGTACGCGTCGCGCGCTCCGGCGCGGTCGCCCGCGCGCGCGAGCAGGTCGGCGCGGGCGGCCCAGTAGGGCTGGTAGTCGGCGAGGCGCGCGTCGCGGGCGACGGCGTCGAGCGCGGCGAGCCCGACGTCGGCGCCGTGCCGCTCGGCGAGCGCGACGGCGCGGTTGACCGCGACGACCGGCGACCTGGTGCGCGCGAGCAGCGCGTCGTAGAGCGCCGCGATCGCGGCCCAGTCGGAATCGCGGCCGTGGCGGCGCACCGCGTGGGCCGACTGCACCGCCGCCTCGAGCTGGTAGCGCCCGGCTCCCGGCAGCGCGCTCGCGCGCGCGAGCAGCGCCTCGGCCTCGTCGACGAGCGCCGCGTCCCACGCGGCCGGGTCCTGCTCGGCGAGCGGCACGTACTCGCCGGCCGCGTCGCGCCGCGCGCCGCGGCGGGCCTGCGCGGGCAGCAGCAACGCGAGCAGCCCGAGCGCCTCGGGCTCCTCGGGCAAGAGCGACGCGACGAGCCGCCCGAGCCAGATCCCCTCGTCGGCGAGGTCGCCGCGGCGCGCGTCGGCGCCGGTCGGGTCCTCCCAGCCGCGCGCGTAGGCCGCATAGATCGCCTCGAGCACCGCGTCGAGGCGCTGCGCGAGCTCGGCGCGCTCGGGCACGCGCAGCGGGATCCCGGCCTCGCGGATCTTGCGCTTCGCGCGCACGAGACGCTGCGCCATCGCCTTGGGCGAGACGAGGAAGGCCGAGCCGATCGCGGCCGCGTCGAAGCCGACCACCGCCTGGAGCACGAGCGGCGCGCGCACCGCCGCGTCGATCGCCGGGTGCGCGCACGCGAACATCAGCGCGAGGCGCTCGTCCGCGAGCGGACCGCCGCCGGCGGCCTCGGCCTCGAGCTCCTCGGCGAGCAGGCGCACGTGGTCGGCGGCGTCCTCGGCGCTGCGCCGGCGGCGCGTCGCGTCGATCCACTTGCGCCGCGCGACCGTCAGCAGCCACGCCTCGGGGTTCGCCGGCACGCCGCGCTCGGGCCAGTCGCCGAGCGCCGCGGCGAACGCGTCGGCGAGCGCGTCCTCGGCCGCGGCGATGTCGCGCGTGCGGCTCGCGAGCAGCGCGACGAGCTTTCCGTAGCTGCGCCGCGCGGCAGCCTCGGCCGCCTCGCGCGCCAGCACCAGCCGCTGCGCATCGCCGGACATCGGCGCGGCTCCCGTCAGTCCGTCCAGAGCGGCCGCACCTCGACGCGCCCGTTCCGTGCGGTCGGCGCGCGCGCGGCCCACGCGAGCGCCGCGTCGAGGTCGGGCACGTCGATCAGGTGGAGACCGCCGAGCTGCTCCTTGGCCTCGACGTAGGGCCCGTCGAGCACCTGGGTGCGGCCAGCGGCGATCCGCACGCGCACCGCCTCGTCGGCCGGGCGCAGCCGCTCCCCGCCCATCAGGATGCCCGCCTTCTCCATCGCGCCGGCGTACGCGATGCACTCCGCGACCTCGTCGGCGGTCTTCGCGACGCGATCGGCGTCGTCCTCGTAGAGCAGCAGCGCGAAGCGCACGCGGGGCACCCTCCCGCTACGGCGTCGGCCAGATCGGGCGCACCTCGACGACGCCGCGCTCGGCGCTCGGGCAGCGCGCGGCCCACGCGAGCGCCGTGTCGAGGTCGGGCACGTCGATCACGTGGAAGCCGCCGAGCTGCTCCTTCGCCTCGGCGTAGGGCCCGTCGACGACCTGTGTGCGGCCGCCGGCGACGTTGACGCGCGTCGTCGAGCCCACCTCGCGCAGCCGCTCGCCGACGACGTAGATGCCGGCCTTGCGCATCGCGTCGACGTAGGCCGAGCAGTGCGGCATGCGCTCCTCCATGTGCTCGACGCGCTCGGCGTCGTCCTCGTAGATCAGCAGCATGTACTTCACGGTCTCTCCTCGGGTTCTTCAGCCGCCGGCCAGCGCGCCGAGCACGACGAAGGGCTCGCTGCCGCTCGCGACGGCGGCCGGCAGCGGCGCGTCCGGCGCCTCGTGCGACAGGTCCTCGCGGCACGCGAAGAAGCGCACGAAGGGGCGCCGGCGCCTCGTGTGGTGGTCGCGGATCGTGCCGCGCAGCATCGGGTAGCGCGCCTCGAGCGCGTCGAGCACCGAGCGCTGCGTCGGCTCGCCCTCGACCTCGAGCGCGACCTCGCCGGCGACCTTCGCCAGCGTGCGCAGATGCGGCGGCAGCACGACGCGGATCACGGCAGCGTCTGCAGGTCGATCGAGAGCATCACGGCAGCGTCTGCACCTCGACCGACAGCACCGCCGGCAGATCGCGGACGATCGGGGCCCAGTGGTCGCCGCCGTCGGGCGACGCGTAGACCTGGCCTCCGGTCGTACCGAAGTAGACGCCGCAGGGGTCGAGCGCGTCGACGGCCATCGCGTCGCGCAGCACGTTCACGTAGCAGTCGCGCTGCGGCAGCCCGCGCACGAGCGGCTCCCAGTCGCCGCCACCGCTGCGGCTGCGGTAGACGCGCAGCCTTCCCTCGGGCGGGAAGTGGTGCTCGTCGCTCGTGATCGGCACGACGTAGACCGTCTCGGGCTCGTGCGCATGCACCTCGATCGGGAAGCCGAAGTCGCTCGGCAGGTCGCCGCTCACCTCGCGCCAGGTCGCGCCGGCGTCGTCGCTGCGCATCACGTCCCAGTGCTTCTGCATGAAGAGCGTGTCGGGGCGCGAGGGGTGCATCGCGAGCCGGTGCACGCAGTGGCCGACCTCGGCAGTCGGGTCGGGGATCTGCGCCGACACGAGCCCGCGGTTCATCGGGCGCCAGCTCGCGCCGGCGTCGTCGCTGCCGAAGACGCCCGCCGACGAGATCGCGACGCGCAGCCGCGCCGGATCGCTCGGGTGCAGGACGATCGTGTGCAGGCACAGGCCGCCGGCGCCCGGCTGCCACGAAGAGCCGGTGCCGTGCTCGCGCAGCCCGGGCAGCTCGTGCCAGCTCTTGCCGCCGTCGCTCGAGCGGAAGAGCGCCGCGTCCTCGACGCCGGCGTAGACCGTGTCGGCGTCGTGCGGCGACGGCTCGAGGTGCCAGACGCGAGCGAACTCCCACGGATGCGGCGTGCCGTCGTACCACTGATGGGTGCCGGGCACGCTCGCGTACGCGAACTCGTTGCCGACCGGCTCCCAGCTGCGCCCGCCGTCGTCGGAGCGCTGGATCAGCTGCCCGAACCAGCCCGTCGACTGCGACGCCCACAGCCGCTCGGGCGCGACCGGCGAGCCCTTGACGTGGAAGACCTCCCAGCCCGGGAAGTGCGGCCCGTCGACCTCCCAGCGCTCGCGCGTCGCGTCGGCCGTCAGCACGAAGGCGCCCTTGCGCGTCCCGACCAGCACCCGGACCCGGCTCATGCGCTCCTCCTCCTCGCCCGCGCGCGGGCGACTGAAGCTACCAGCCCGATGACGCGCGGGCCGCGCCCCGATCGACACCTCCAGCGGAGGCACGTGGCCGCCCGGTGGGACCAGCCGTAGCCTCCGGCCCCGGTGGCCTGGCCCTCCGCACTCGAAGACCCGCTGCTCGCGGTCGTGATCCTGCTCGGCGGAGGGCTCGCGTCGATCGCCGTGTCGGCGCGCACCGGCCTGAACTTCCTGCTCGTACTGATCGCGACCGGCGCCGGGCTCGGCGCGCTCGGGCTCGGCGAGCTCGCCGCGGGCCCGTCGGTGCACCTGCTCGCCGAGCTCGGCGTCGCGTTCCTGCTCTTCGACATCGGGCTGCACCTTTCGGGGCGCTCGCTGTGGGCCGCGCGCCGCTACCTCGCCGCGTTCGCGCCGCTGCAGATCGCGCTGGGCGCGCGCGCGCTCGGGCTCGCGATGGCGGTCTGGCCCGGCGCCGGCGCGGCCGGCGGCTGGCTCGCGGCGACGCTCGCGCTGTCGTCGACCGCGGTCGTGATGCAGCTGCTGCGCGAGAGCGGCGAGGAGCAGACCCCGCTCGGCCGCGCCGCGCTCGCGGCGCTGCTCGCGCAGGACCTCTTCGTCGTGCTGCTGCTCGTCGCGCTGCCGACGCTCGCGGCCGGCGGCGCCGCGCTCGCGCCGCTCGCCGCCGCGCTCGCGCGCCTCGCTGCGGCGCTCGTCGCGTGCCTCGCGATCGGCCGGCTCGCGCTCGCGCCGGCGCTCGCGTGGATCGCGCGCCACGGACGCGCCGAGGCCTTCACCGCCGCGGCCCTGTTCGCGGTGCTCTCGATCGCGTGGCTCACGCACGCGCTCGGCCTGTCGATCG
>CAZQYK010000001.1:0-12414 GCA_964597285.1 uncultured Spirochaetales bacterium | reverse complement strand
GCGCTCGCGATCCGCGCCGAGCTCGAGCGCGGCCCGCGCGTCGCGGTGGTCGGCGCCGGCTTCATCGGCGCCGAGGTCGCCGCGACCTGCCGCGCGCGCGGGCTCGACGTGGCGCTCGTCGAGCCGCTCGCGTCGCCGATGGCGCGCGTGCTCGCGCCCGAGATCGGCGCGGTGTGCGCCGCCGCGCACGCCGACCACGGCGTCGACCTGCGGCTCGGCGTCGGCGTGAGCGGCTTCGAGGGCGGCGAGCGCGTCGAGCGCGTGCGCCTCTCGGACGGCAGCGTGATCGCCGCCGACGTCGTCGTCGTCGGCATCGGCGCCGCGCCGGCGACCGGCTGGCTCGCGAGCTCGGGCCTCGACCTCGACGACGGCGTCGTCTGCGACGCCCACTGCGCGACGAAGGCGCCCGGCGTCGTCGCCGCCGGCGACGTCGCGCGCTGGTACCACGCGGGCTACGGCGAGCCGGTGCGGATCGAGCACTGGACGAACGCCGTCGAGCAGGCCGACGCGGCCGCGGCAACGCTGCTCGCCGGCGACGGCGAGCTGCCGCCCTTCGCGCCGGTGCCCTTCGTGTGGTCGGACCAGTACGACCTGAAGATCCAGGCCGCCGGCCGAATCGCGCCCGACGACGAGATCTTCGTCGCGCACGGCTCGCTCGCCGAGCGCCGCTTCGTCGCGCTCTTCGGCCGCGGCGGCGCGCTGCGCGGCGCGCTCGCGATCAACCGCGTGCGCCACCTGATGGGCTACCGGCGCATGATGCGAGACGGGGCGTCGTTCGACGACGCGGTCGCGGCTGCGCGCGCGGCCTAGCCCGGCAGGGGCCCGCCTTCACTCGCCTGCGGCTCGCTGCGCGTCGGCCGACTCGCCGTCGGCCGCCTAGCGACCCGCCGAGCGAAGCTCGCCCTCGAGGTAGCGCCGCACGACGCCGACGCAGCCGCGCGCGAGCGCCTCGGCGGGGTCGAGGAACGCGGCCCACACCACCTCGCGCCCGTCGACGCGCACCGCCGGCTGCTGGTCGCAGTGCAGGTCGAAGACGTGCGCGTGGTCCTCGGCGTGGCCGGTGGGGTTGACGATCTCGCCGCGGTAGACGAGCCGCGCCGGCGCGACTGCGATGCCCGCCTCCTCGGCCAGCTCGCGCACCGCCGCGTCGAGCGTCGTCTCGCCGCGCTTGCGGCCGCCGGCCGGAAACGAGAGGCGGCGCCGGTACGAGTTGCGGATCACGAGCACGCGGCCCGCGTGCCAGACCGCGACGTACGCGCCCTCGATCACCGGCCGCCGTACGAACCACCACGCGAGCTGGAGGCGGTACGCGACGCGCATCCCGGCGCGCCACAGCGCGTCGGCCGGCCGGCGCGGAGGGTCTGCGGGCGGCGTCGACAAGCGGCGATCGTACCGCGCGCGGCGCGGCCACGCGGCGCGGCGATGCGCGGCGTGGCGAAGCCGTCCCCGTCGTGACCACGGAGCCCCCGCTCGTGGTCGAGGCCCACGCCGACGGGGACGGCCCTGTCTCGCCTGGTGTCCGGAGCGGCCCAGCGCCGCTCATCGAGTCCCTCTCACCCCTGCGTTCGCCGACTCCGGAGCGGGGCCGAGTCTTCCATCCGAGTGCGGTGCGCGATGTGACAACCGTCACCAAATGGCGTGTGCTTCCCGACGCGCCCGATTCCGAATGCGGCCGATTCGGCCGCGAGACGCCTCGCGCGGCGGCGCGACCCTGATAGCCTCTTGGCCCGCGTTCCGGCCTGCGGCGGCGGTGCGGCGCCCCGCGACGGCGGTGCGCACAGGAGTGCCCCGGGATCCCGATGTCGACGCGATTCGTGTCGCTGCTCGCGCTCTGCACCGCGCTGCTCGCGGCGGCGTCGGCCGACGCGCGCTGCCTCACCTACGCGCCGAAGAAGGTGACGCTGCGCGGCGAGCTGCAGGCGCGCACGATGCCCGGCCCGCCGAACTACAAGAGCATCGCGCGCGGCGACCGCCCCGAGACGATCTACTTCGTCCTGCTCCGCGAGCCGATCTGCGTCACCGGCAACCCGCGCAGCACGCTGAACACGCGCAGCCACGCCGGCCTGCGCGAGATCCAGCTCGTGATGCCGGCCGAGTACGTGCGCCACCTCGCGCGCCGCCGCGTCCGCGCCACCGGCCTGCTGCTCGGCGCCCAGACCGCCGCGCAGCGCACGCCGGTCGTGATGAGCGTCAAGAGCCTCGTCGCCGACGACTGAGCGACGACTGAGCTTTGTGGCGCGCCCGGCACGACTCGAACGTGCGACCTTCAGGTCCGCAACCTGACGCTCTATCCAACTGAGCTACGGGCGCCCGGAAAAGCGAGGCCGGATCGTAGCGCGCCGCGGGGGATGCGCCGCCCCGCGGCCGGCGTCCGGCCCGCGCGCCCACCCGAGGTGGCGCGCGAGGCGGCTAACCGTCGTCGAAGAGCGCAGGGAATCGTCCGCTTCGAGCTCCTCTACGTCTGGTTCGTGCTCGACCACGGAAGGCGGCGCGTGCTGAACTTCGACGTCACGGCGCACCCGACGGCCCTGCCCCGGCCAGCTCCGCGACCAGGACGTCGACCTCGGACGCGAGTGCCGCGCGCTCCGTCTCGGACAGGAGCGTCTGCGAGCGCTGTGGGCGGCGCCACCACGCGCCGGTCGAATCGGGCTGGGGGAGCGGCGTGCCGCGCACGGCGACGATCGTCTCCAGCGCCTCGCGATCGGCGAGACTCACGAAGAGGGGACCGCCGTTGAAGGGATGCAGCTGCCGGATCTCCAGGGCTCGCGCGCCGAGCACCCAGCCGGCGCGCCTCAGATCGGCGCGACCCGAACCGAGCTTCGCCCGCAGCGTCTGGTCGTAGGCGGGCTCGCCGAGCCGCGCCTGCAGCCGCGCCACGACCGCGTCCATCAGCGGCCGCTCGAAGCGCTCGGCGAGGCGCCATCGCACGCGATAGACGCGGTCGTCGGCGAGATCGTACTCGACCCGCTGGACGGAGCCTTCCGACACGCGCGCCAGACGCTGCTGCGCCACGACGGGGCGGTCGGGCGGCGGCGCGTCGGCCGCCGGGCGCTCCGGCGTCGGCAGCTGGGCGAACACCGACTCGGCGACGACCGGCTCGACCTCGTGCAGCGCCTCGCCGAAGCGGGCGCGCAGCGCCCCGGCGCTGGCACCGATCGGCGCCGCGAGCGCCGCCGGTGCCGACTCCGGTTCCGCTTCGGACTCGGTCGCCGCCGTCCCCGTCGCGCCTACCGCGAGGCCGAGCGCCAGCGCGAGACCGACGGTGCGGCGCTCAGATCCCGGGCGGCGTATAGCCATCGCCTCCGCGGTCGACGAAGATCGGATTGGTGAAGGAGATCGGCTCGACGCCGGGCGCGACGGTCTGCACGGTGGTGAGCAGGCCGGGCGACACGGGATCGCCGTCCGCGTCGAGGGCGATGCCCGCCTCCACATGCAGGAACGAGTCCGCATCGATCCCCTCGAGCGGAATCGCCTGGTTGAAGCGAAGCACCTTCCCGAGCACCTTCGACGACTGGACCGTCCGCGCGTCGATCAGATCGCAGTTCCGGTAGATGCGCACCTCCTGGACGGGAATCCACGGTGCCGCCTCGACGCGGATCTTCGCCACCACCTTCTGGCCGGTGGACACCGCCGTGCCCCCCAGACCGACGTCGTTGCCGCCGTCGTCTGCGACGGAGAAGCGCACGAAGGGGCCGGTGGTTCCCACGAGCTTCATCGCCCGGATGTTCGCGGTGAGCTCGTCGGGATCGACGCTCGCCGGGTCGTCGGTGCTCGACGCGACGAAGGAGCGCGCGTAGCCCGCGTTCTCGAGGATCAGCCGGTGGGAGTCGGAGACGGCCGTCCCCGTCTTGCGCAGATCCTGCCGGAGCAGGCTGCACCAGTCGGAGCGCGCCCGGCTGAAGCTTCCGACGCCGGACCCGTTCATCACCTCGATCGCGTCGAAGGAGAGCGCCGTCGTGGAGGTTCCGCCCGGCCCGACCACCGCCGCGTTGTAGAGCGACGGGATGCCGAGCACGCTGTTGGGGAAGGCGGTGATGGGCTGGGTCGGGTCGTAGCCGCCCGCCGACGGGTCGCCTCCCGGATTCGCGAGGCCGTTGAACAGCCCGATCACCACCACGCCGGCGAAGCCCGCGCGCGGGTGGTTCAGCATCACGACCTCGTCGTCGCCGGTCGCCTCGCCGATGCCGATCGCGGTGAGCCAGTCGACGATGGTCGCGGTGTCCGGGGTCTTGCCGAGCGCCGCCAGCGAGTCCATGCCGCGCAGGCGATCGATCACGGTCCCCGGCGTGACGAACTCGTCCTGGGGAGCGCCGTTCCTGCGGTTGGTCGGATAGATCGACAGCGGCCATGCGTTCCAGTGCCCGATCCCTTCCGGGAACGCCTCGACGCCCCCCTGGGTCGCGTCCTCGGGTACCGGGTTCCCTCCCGTCAGCTCGTCGCCGATGATCGAGGTGATCTCGGCGCCCACCCCGAGGTCGGAGATGATCGGCGCGTAGTCGCTGATGTAGTCGTGGTCGGTGGAGACCATCACCTCCACACCGGACGCGAGGAACGACACCACGCGATCGGTCATGGGAACGGAGCTGTCGAAGCTCTTCGCCGAGTGGATGTGGAAGTCGGCGGAGATGAAGCCCGAGGTGTCCACGACCCGCTCGATACCGAGCGAGAGATTCGTCGTGGATCCCGCCGTGATCGTGAAGGGCTTCGCGTCGAGGGTGTACTCGAGGCCGCGGCTCGCGAACGCCAGATAGCTTCCGGGCGCGAGATCGAGCGTCCCGACCCCGTCTGCGTCCACGTGGAAGTTCAACGCGGGCGATCCCACCAGCGTCTCCGACAACTGGGACGAGTTGCCCTCACGGACGGGATCGAGACCGTCCGCCCCGCCGTTCTTCGAGAGCAGCGCGTAGTTGCGCAGACTCAGGTACTGACTGCCGAAGTCGGGGTTGTTCGTGCCGGCGTCGCCGACGATCGTGAGCTTCGCCGCGGTGGTGCCGCCGCTGCCGAGGTCGGCGACGCTGAACGCGAGCGTGCCGGTGTCCGACAGCACGATGTCGCCGAGGTCGGTCGGCGAGCCGCCGAGGTCGGCGATGTTGGCCGGGCTCACCACCAGCCCCGGCACCGTGACGGTGCCGCGTTCGGGCGCCTGCACGCGCGCCTCGTACACCGAGGGCAGCGACAGCGCACCGCCCGAGAGCAGCGCCTGCAGCTTCACGGAGAAGGTGCCGTCTGCGGCGCTCACGACGTGGGTGATGGGGAGCGGCGCCCCGCCCACCGCCGGGACGACGCCGTCCGGCACGCCGTCCTGGTTCTCGTCGAGGAGCGTCACCAGCCCGGTGACGGCCAGGGGGTCGGCGCCGGGCACGGTGTTGTCGAAGAAGATGTGCGCGTCGGGCACCGGGTTCCCGAGCCCGTCCACGACGCGTCCGGTGAACGCACCGCGCAGGTCTCCGCCCAACGCGGGCGCATAGAGCTGCGGGAGCGCGACGTCGAGGCTCGCCTCGACGCTGTTGCCCTTGGCCACCACGATCTTGCGCGTATGCGTCAGGGTGCCCCCGCTCGCCGCGAGGGTCGGCGGCGTCCCGGCACCGACCGCGGCCAGGTCGAAGGTGTTTCCGGCGATCGTCACGACGCCGCTCGCGAAGCCGATCAGCGGCTGCGTGATCGATCCGGGCACGATCGCGTAGCTCACCTCTCCCGAGGGGCTGCCGTCGTTGTTCGTCGGTCCGTCGGAGGGACCGTTGTTGCCCGCAGTGACGACGTAGTTGTAGACGCCGATGGAGGGGAAGGGATCACCGAGATCGAGCGGCGGCGGCTTGGCGCCGCGATTCGGGAAGGGCACGAAGGGCAGGCGCCCCCGACCGACGGTGATGTCGGTGTCCGCGATCGAGAAGACCGGAACCGGGAAGGGGTTGAAGTTCGTGATCGTCGTCTCGACGTCCACCCAGGAATTGCCGTCGGTGACCGAGTAGGTGGTGGTCGCCAGGAGCGTGGGATTGCTCGGGCCCGAGATCGGATCGAGGAGCACGACGCCGATCACGGTGATCGACGCGGTCGGCCCGTTGGTGAAGCCGCCCAGCGAGACGTAGAAGACGACGTTCGCCCCCAGGTTGACGAGATGGTCGATCTCCCCGAGCTGATCGTTCTTGTCGCCGCGGGTCCCGAGGTCGACGAGCACGCCCCGGCCGGGCAGCGCCTCGGCGAGGATCGGGATCCCGAAGTCCGGCGTCGTCGCGACGGCGAGCACGACGGCCTCGATCTCGTCGTTGCGCAGCAGGTAGTCGCCGACCCCTCCCTTGAAGTCGGAGCCCCCCATGTCGGCGATGTCCGCCGCGGTGAGCAGACGCGCCTCGGCGGCGTGGACGGCCGCGGGGGCGAGCAGAGCCAGGACGAGGGCCGCTGCGAGCGGGAGCGGGAGACGACGGGTCATCGGGTCCTCCTGGACCGGAGAACGAGCGCCCGCTGCGAGCCGGCGGGGCGCGGTCCGAGGGCGCACCGGGCCCGGTCTCCCTCCCTTATACGCCCCGCCGGAACCGCGTGGCAAGCGGTTCGCCCTACGAATCACGGCTGTCGGGGCGTCTCCGGCGATATCCCAGCGGGAAGAGCGCGCAGAGCCCCGCGACCAGGAGCAGGCGCAGGAGCGGGGAGAGCGCGGAGACCGCGGCGGGAGGCGGAGTCGAGCCGGCGTCGAGGGGGTCGCTGCCGGCGGCCACCTCTTCACCGTCGTCGAAGCCGTCCCCGTCGGTGTCGGCCACGAGCGGATTCGTGAGCAGCGCCGCCTCGGCGAGATCCGACAGACCGTCGTCGTCGTCGTCGTCGTCGCAGACGTCGCCGACTCCGTCGCCACAGGCGTCGTCGGAGCCCGGAATCGGCTGGGGGAAGCCGCCGGGATTCAGCGGGCACAGCTCTCCGTCGTCGTCGATGCCGTTCGCTCCGTCGTCGTCGACTCCGGCCACCCCGGGCTCGCCATCGGCTCCGGGATCGCGCTCGGAGTCCCTTTGATCGAGGTTCGGGACGAGCGGGCAGTTGTCGTAGACGTCGGGGACGAAGTCGCCGTCGTCGTCCGCATCGCAGGCGTCGCCCGCGCCATCTCCGTCGGTGTCGCCCTGCTGCGGGTTCGCGACCAGGGGACAGTCGTCCGCTACGTCGAGGACGCCGTCGCCATCGTCGTCGTCGTCGCAGGCATTGCCGGCTCCATCCAGGTCGGTGTCGAGCTGATTCGCATTCGCCACCGCCGGGCAGTTGTCACAGGCGTCCCCGGCGCCATCCCCGTCGGCGTCCTCCTGACCGGGATCGGCGAGCGCGGGACAGGTGTCGCAAGCGTCACCGGCGCCGTCGCCGTCGCCGTCGTCCTGGCTGGCGTTGGCGGCGAGCGGGCAGTTGTCCTCCGCGTCGGGCGCACCGTCCCCATCGTCGTCCGCGTCGCAGACGTCGCCCGCGCCATCGTCGTCCGTGTCGGTCTGGGCGGGATTGGCGAGCGACGCACAGTTGTCGCAGGCGTCTCCGACGCGATCGGCATCGACGTCCACCTGCTCCGGATCGGCGAGCGAGGGACACGTGTCGCAGGCGTTGGGAACGCGATCGGAATCCTGATCGAAGGCGAGCGACAGCGCGACGAGGTCGTCGTCCTGCTGGAGCCCGAGGGCCGACGCGGGAAATATCACCACGGACGCCGAGGACAGCACGTCGGCGGGGCTCAGGTCGTCCGGGTCGGGATCGTTCGGGGGATCCGGCTCGCCGTCGGGCCCGAGCAGGGAGGGAGAGCCGGGCGCCAGCGAGAAGTAGAAGGCGACGCCGTCGGTGGCGAGCGCGTCGACCGCGTCGCCGGGGAGGAGGCCGAGCGATGCGCCGCTGCGCCAAAGGAGCGGGGCGCCGCTCGTGCCCACGCGCGAGACGAGCACGTCCTGCGGCCCGGCGCCGATCTGCGCCAGGGTCGGGGAGCCCGGCGCCAGCGTGAAGTAGATCCCGGCGTCGAGCCCGCCGTCGGCGTCGGGGTCGACGCTTCCCGGTCCGCACAGCTCGAGTCCGACGAGGTCGTCGATCGACCCGCCGTCCTCGTCGAGCCCGAGGCCGGAACGCGGAGGGCTGTTGCCCACCCCGTCGCCGTCGAGCACCAACGTGTGGTTCGGCGGGAAGAAGCTCCTGTAGACGTCGCCTGCGGCGCCGCTCGATCGCTCGCTGGCCACGTCGGGGGGGAAGAGGCCGGCGATCCCGACCGAGCCGCGATCGACCGCGAAGTGGAGGGTTCCCGACGGCAGGGCGTCGAAGCCGAAGCTCACCGCGCGCGGGACGTCGCCCGGCACCAGCCCGAGCGCCGCGAGCGAGAAGCTGCGAAGCGGCGGCGGCAGCCCCGGCCCCGGCACCGGGGGGGCCGGCGGATTCAGCACCTCGCCGGCGGACGCCCCGATCGCCGCGCCGGTCGGGGAGGCGGCGTCGAGCAGCAGCGACGGGCTCCCGGCCGCCCTCCCCGCTTCCGGCGCCACCATGGCGCCGAGGGCGCAAAGGGCGACACAGGCGCGCGCGCGGCGCGCGTGGAGGACGTGGAACGGATGCGTGCGCGGCGGCACGCGCGCACTCTGGGCGTGCTCCGCGTTCCCTGTCAACGAGGTCGTCGGCGGTGCGTCCTCGAAACGACCCTCGGTGGCAATCAGCTCCTTCATGACGATCGCGCAAGGGGCGGTCCTCCGGCAGGTCGGATGCGACACGGAGCGCGTCCACACCTCGCTCGACGACTCTCCGGAAGGCCGCGCCGTTCAGAAACGGCCCTCGGATCAGGCCAGTGCGACCACGTCGTGGTTCTCAACGAGGACCATCTGAGACGGCTGCTCCGCGAGTACGTCGAGTACTACAACACCAAACGCGTCCACATTGCGATTGGTGACGCCCCGGCCGGTCGAGTTGCCGACGCCAAGCCCGCTGGATCTGCCGATGTCGTCGGATTCCCGCGCGTCGGCGGTCTCCACCATCGATACACCTGGCGCCGGGCGGCTTGATGGCCGGACTCAGCGAATCCGAGGGCGCGGATGAATTTTGAGAACGGACAACCGGCCGACGAGGTCGCGGCGATGCCGCCGACGGTCACGACCGCATCACCCACGTCGACGAGGAGGTGGGTCTCCATGCCATCGAGGCAGGACGCGTCCACCACTGCGAAGCCGACGAGCTCGACATCGACGGTCCAGTCACCATTCTTGCAGTCGGACTTGATGGACCAGGCCGCCGCCGTGGCGACCTGCGGAACGAAGACGGTCGCGAAGGACCCGAGCGCGAGAACGAACACGAAGCTGCGAAACATCATCTCTCTTCCTTCCTTCGTGATGGACGAGTCGTGCTGCCCACGGATCGGCGACGCGACCCGTGGCGTCCGTGTGCCGGATCACCTCCTCTTCGGAGGCGAGGGCGGGAACGACGATCGCAGAGGAGCACCGCGTCGTTCCCACGCGCGTTGCGCGCGCTCTGCCCAAGCGATCGAGCCTGCGTGCGCGGCGGTCTCCGCCTCGCGCTCGCCACTCGTTCGAGCTTCGAAGGACGCCAACTGCAGGTTCCGGTCGCATAGAATGCGCCTGAAGGCCGTCGGGGATCACCTGGCAGTCGGGGGTCCATGGCCCAGGAGGCGCGCATGAACCTCACACGTCGGCAGCTGCTCGCCGCTGGCGGTCGCACCGCGGGCGCTGCCTTCCTGCTGCAGATTCCGTCGGCGCTCTACGAAGGCCGCTGGGTCCGGGCGGCGGCTGCACAGACCCTGCCCACCGTCGAGGACGACTTCGTCGCACTTGTCGGAGCGGTCAACGGCGTCGCGGACGACGCGCCGGGGGTCGTCGTGATCGCACGCTGGATCATCGGCGAGTTCGACAAGGCACTCCCGCCGTTGCCCGAGGGCAGCCCGTCGGCCGCCGTGGCTGCCGTCCTCGACGCCTACACCGTACAGACCGTCGGCGGCCCGACGTTCTCCAGTGCCACCACCGAGGGACGACACGCCGCGCTCGAGGCGATGGCCAAGGACCCCGACCCCGCGATCCGCCAGCTCGCGAACCCGGTCCTCCCGTTCGCGGCGTTTGCGTACTGGAGCGACGTCGTCCTCGGCGAGCCGGCCCAGCCGGGTGGGCCGCGGCCGCCGCAGTGGGACGTGGCTGGGTACGACGGGCCGTCGCACGATCGCAGCGATACCTACCAGGACGGTGCGCCGGCGGGCTTCTCGCCGCGCGAAGACTTCGAGCCGTGAGGAGTCAGCCATGGCCGACTACGACGTCATCATCATCGGAGCCGGCGGCGGCGGGCCGGTCGTCGCCAAGGAGCTGGCCGAGCAGGGCCTTCGGATCCTGCAGCTCGAGGCTGGACCCCACCACGCCGACCTCGAGCACACCTGGACACACTCGGAGAGCGAGGCGGCCAACGTGATCAGCGGGCGCTTCCGCTGGGGGCCCTCGGACCGGTCGCGGCCGCCGTGGGTGCGCCGCGTGGTCGGGCCGGGGCTCGTCCCCCAGATCGCCGGCGTGGGCGGCACGACCCTGCACTACTACGCCAACTCTCCCCGCGCCTACCCCCTCGCCGTCGAGCGCGGCGACTGGCCGATGTCCTACGAGGACCTCATCCCGTACTACGAGCGCGTCGAGACCCTGCTACCCGCGATTCGCGATCCGCGCCTGCCCACCAAGGACGCCTGGGTGCTCTACGGGGCGGACCAGCTCGGGCTGCCGGAGCTGCCCGGACGCGACGTGACGACCGCCGGCTGGCGGCCCCAGTACAACGCGGTGCTGCCTCCCGGCTTCCCCGGTCCGGGCATGGGCTGCAACCAGTGCGGGCACTGCTACGAGGGCTGCATGCACCCGCACGATACGCCGCTGATGCTCAAGGCGAAGCGCTCCACCAACGTCAGCTATGTCCCCCTCGCGCTCATGCACGACGGCTATGAGCTGGTGTCGGACGCGTTCGTCACGCGCATCGTCACTCGCGAGGAGGGCGGCGGCGTGGTCGCCGACGGCGTCGAGTGGCGCGGCGTGCTCGACGGTACGACGTACGCGGCCAGCGCCGAGATCGTCGTGCTCGCGGGCGGCTGCATCGAGTCGCCCCGCTTGTGGCTCAACTCGGGGCTTCCCAACGCGAGCGATGCCGTGGGCCGCTATCTCACCCTGCACTGGTACGACTACGTCGTCGGCACCTTCGACCACCCGGTCCATCCGCACGTCGGTCAGAACTCGCAGTCGCGAATCGAGTTCCCGGGGCTGGGCTGCCTGGAGACCGCGGGCAACGGCCCCGGCAAGTCCGCCTTCGGCAACTACACGTTCAGCCAGTCGTGGGGCGCCGACGACAACAGCCAGGGCGAGCCGTGGGACACACGCGGCCACCTCGTGGGCGACGCGCTGTACCAGGCGATGGAGGCCTTCGACCGCTCCGTCCCGATCCTGGTGTTGACCGACGACGAGATCCACCGCGACAACCGCGTGACGCTGGCCGGCGACTGGCCCGCCGACGAGCACGGCGCCGTGCCCCAGGTGCAGTATGCGCCCACCCCCGAGAGCGACCGGCGGCGCGACGAGCTTTCCCGCAAGGCCGCCGAGATCCTGCGCGCTGCCGGGGCGCGAACCGTGCATCGCGCCGACTTTCCGCCGCTGTACATCCACATGCAGTCGTCGATGCGGATGGGCCGTCACCCCGCCACGAGCGTGGTCGACGGCAACCAGGAGGCGTGGGAGGTTCGGCGTCTGTTCATCACGGACAACTCGTCGCTGCCCGACGGGCTGGGCGGACCGAACCCGACGCTGAGCACCCAGATGTTCGCGACCCGCACCGCCGAGTACATCGCCTCGCACTACTTCGGCCGCGCGCCGTGGGTGCTGCAGGGGCTGGGGCGCACCACGCCGGCCGGGCTGGATCCGAAGGACCTCCCCGAGCCTTCGGCCGTCTGGTCGCTCGGCGCGGGCGCGGCCCTGATCGCCGGGCTGAAGATGATCGGACGTCGAGGATCGCGAGACGACCGCCCCGCTGATCGAAGGCCGGTGGATCCGGAGGACACCTCGCGCGGAAGCGCGTAGGGTGCCGAGACTCGATCGACCTCGATACTTCGGTTGGTTTCGGAGATCGATTCGGGTCGCTTCGAGGTCTGCGTGTCGATCCGTCTCGTCTTGGAGTACGAAGCGATCGGATTGTCGCGTGCGGGCGGCGTCGGAATGCCTCGTGCTCGGGCTCCGCATCGGCGTTCCGAGCGACGGGTGACGCCGCACGCGACCAGGCCGAGGCCCACCAGGAGCCCGGTGGAGGGCTCGGGCACGAGAGTCAGCGCGATGGCGTAGTGTGCCAATACTCGGCCGACACCTACGCTGCTCTCTCGTAGTAACGCAGAACGCCACCCAGTCTCTTGCGGCAGACGATCGCGCTCTCGCGGGATGCCAGATTCGGGTTCGGCTCGATGAGTCGGTT